>JAYWHZ010000382.1:0-6332 GCA_043777395.1 Bacteroidota bacterium | reverse complement strand
AACAACAACCTACTACGTCATTGGGACAGACACAAACGGCTGCTCCATAGTAGATAGCATCACCGTAAGAGTCAGAAACTATGCCAATGTGTTTGGATTGAAAAATGAAAACATCTGCAAAGGTGAATTCGTAAACCTCGGCACAACCATAGACTCAAGCAGAATACAATCTTGGCAATGGCGACCAGCACAAGGCATAAACAACCCAAACGACAGAAACCCAACCGTCAGACCCCGACAAACCACTTGGTACTACATTCAAGCCCGAACATTCGACGGCTGCAACATAACCGATAGCATGCTCGTAACGGTAGAAATAAAAGTGTTTATCAATGCAGGCCCCGATAGAACAATCTGCGAAAAAGAATCTGCCACAATCACCGCAACAGGTGCCACACGATATGAATGGAGTACGGGACAAACCACACCAACCATAACCGTCAGAACCGATAGCCTACTCAAAATATGGGTCATCGGCTACATTGGACTCTGCGAAAGCCTTGCCGACACCATCACCATCACCGTCAATATCATAAACCCAAGCTTCAGGGCATTGCCCGACACAGGCGTGGCACCGCAAGTGGTCCGAATTACAAACAACACAACGGGTGCCAATACATTCAGTTGGAACTTTGGCGACGGCTCCCAAAACACCTCTGGCACCAACCCCCAACACCTCTACACCCGAATGGGACGCTACCGAATAACAATGCTTGCCCGAAACAACCTGACAGGCTGCATAGACAGCACATTTACATACGTGGTGGTCGATACGGCTTTTATTGTCATACCAAATGTGATAACACTGAACGACGATAAACTGAACGACGATTTTTTTGTTGTAACCAAAAACATGAAAAGCGTAAAAGTGGAAATCTATAACCGCTGGGGCGAAAAAATATTTGAAAGCACAGAAAACCCCAAATTTCGTTGGGACGGCAAGTTCAAAGGCGAAAAAGTGCCACAAGGTGCATACGTCTATCAGATTTGGGCAACAGCCATCAACGATGTCGTACAATACCACAAAGGGACAATCTCTGTGGTCAGATAAGAAAACTTTTATTTTTAATGCCCGATATGCAAATGCCCACACAAAAAATACCCGACAAATCGACCTCTATCTATTCCAAAAACGCTATTTTTGTGTTCAGCTGCTGCTTTACAACGCTTTTTGGCGGCACGCTGCTGCTCTCAAACCTCTATGCCATCAACAAACGAGACAAAATGCTGATTACCTTTGCCGTTTCTTATTTTTATACGTTTGCGGCTTTGTTTGCCCTTGTTGAGTTTCATGTGCCGTTTGGCTGGTGGCTCGTAGGCTACAACGTGGTGGGCGGTTTGGTGTTGAGCCAAGTACTCTACAAAAAATTTATTGGCGTAGAGGTCTTGTATTCCAAAAAATCTGTATTGGTACCTTTCATACTCTCGGTGTGCATCGTATTGCCGTTTTTGTTGCAACTGATAAATGGCGGCACATCAGAATAGGATTGGTCTTTGGCTGTCGGTATTGATTAGTTCTTCATTCTTTAATAAATTTTCTTACAAACTGCCCATTTTTAGTTGAGATTGTAGGTATTTCGGCTGGCTTGCTATTTGGTCATAATTTATATGCCATGAGGAACAATACGTATTTTTAGATTCTTTATCAAAAAATTTTCTTAAAAAAAAGTACGAATGCAGCTTTTGCATCCGTACAGTGTATGGTTTTATCAATATTTTTGGTTTGCTATCGCCTGAGGGTTATTGTTTTCCGAATCGAAATTTTTTGCCAATAAACTGTGCCGACTGCCCCAATTGTTCTTCTATCCTTAGAAGTTGGTTATATTTGGCTATCCTATCGCTCCGAGATGCCGAGCCAGTTTTTATTTGACCACATCGCAGGGCAACCGCCAAGTCGGCAATCGTGGTGTCTTCCGTTTCGCCGCTTCGGTGGCTCATGACCGACGTGTAGCCGTTGGCGTGGGCAAGTGCCACGGCATCGATGGTTTCGGATAGGCTACCTATCTGATTGACTTTGACCAAGATAGAGTTTGCAATCTGCTGGTCGATGCCTTGCTGCAAGCGATTCACGTTGGTTACAAAAAGATCGTCGCCTACGAGTTGAATTTTATTGCCTATCTGTTGGGTTAGTTTTTTCCAGCCGTTCCAATCGTCTTCCGCCAATCCATCTTCGAGAGAGCAGATGGGGTATTTTTTGACCCAGTCAGCCCAATAATCCACCAGTTCGTCGGAGGTCAAGCGGTCGTTTGTTGATTTGTGGAAGTGGTATTTTCCGTCTTTATACATTTCGGACACGGCAGCATCTATGGCTATCCAGACATCTTCGCCGGGCTTGTATCCTGCTGATTCTATGGCTTTTAGCACGAGTTCTATGGCTTCTACGTTCGATTTTATGTTTGGGGCAAAGCCGCCTTCGTCGCCCACATTGGTCGATAATCCTTTTTTCTTTAACACCGCTTTGAGGTGATGAAATATTTCTGTACCCATTTGTAGGGCATGCGAAAACGAATTGGCTCCGATGGGCATGACCATAAACTCCTGAAAGTCGATGCCGTTGTCGGCGTGTGAGCCACCGTTGAGGATGTTCATCATGGGTATGGGCAATAGGTTTGCGTTCATGCCGCCGATGTAGCGGTAGAGTGGCATTTCGGCACAGAGGGCGGCGGTTTTGGCGGCGGCGAGCGACACGCCGAGTATGGCGTTTGCACCCAGTTTTGATTTGTTGGGCGTGGCATCGAGGGCTATCATGGCTGCATCGATGGTTTGCTGCTCAAAAATATCGGTGCCGAGCAGCTCGTCTTTAATGGTTTCGTTGATGTTTTTGACGGCATGGTATACGCTTTTTCCCAGATAGATTTTTGGGTCGTTGTCTCGGAGTTCTACGGCTTCGTGTATGCCTGTGCTTGCACCCGATGGTACGGCGGCACGCCCCATGTTGCCGTCGGCGGTGGTAACATCTACTTCTACGGTTGGGTTGCCACGAGAGTCGAGTATTTGTCGGGCTTTGATATCTACGATGTAAGACATTGGTTAATGGTTATTTTTTAGAATGGATTAATTTTTAATTTATTGAGCGTATTGTAAGGTTTGCTGTGTTCTTGTGTTGAAAAATCGGGTTGTCGTGTATTTTGAAATCGTACAAAAAATGGTTATATTCAGAGGTTGCAATGGCTGTTATTTGGTGTGCAATTTACAATATTATTGCCAAAAAGGAATGTATTTTATGCTTTTGTAGCGTTTGGGTATTGGTTTGACCCGCCGAAATGACAAGCGAAACATGAACACCTACAAATCGATAAATTTCGTAAGATAAAATAAATAAGCCTGCAAGGCTTTAAAAACCTTGCAGGTTTGACCCGCCATTGTTGTCATTAATCTACAACCAACATAGCATCTCCATAATTAAAAAATTTATATTCCTCTTGCACAGCCACTTCATATGCCTTCATAATGTTTTCAAAACCGCCAAAAGCAGCAGTAGTCATCAAAGGAATGGATTCGGGGAGGTGAAAATTAGTGATTAAAGCATTGGCAATGTTAAAACTATAGGGCGGAAACAAAAACTTATCCGTCCAGCCATTAAAGGGTTTGGAATGCCCCGAAGCCGACACCGACGATTCGAGGCTTCGGATTGTGCTGACACCTACGGCACAAATGCGGCGTTTGTTATCTATCGCTTCGTTAATCAAATCGCAAACAGCCTGAACAATAATACACGGCTCCGACTCCGATTTGTGCTTGGTCAAGTCTTCGACCTCTACGGGTCTGAACCAGCCCAGACCGATGTGTGAGGTTACGGCAGCAAGATTTACGCCCTGAATCTCTAAGCGTTTGACGAGCTCTCGGCTAAAATGCAGGTTTGCAGATGCCGCCGACACCGAGCCAATGTGTTTTGAAAAAATGGTTTGGTAGCGGTCGTCGTCTATCGGTTCGTTGCGTCGCCCAAGCATCTTGACAGGAATAGGCATTTCGCCCATCTCATACAAAATCGCTTTGAGCTCGTCGTTTGTGCCATTAAACAGAAACCGAATGGTTCTGCCCCTCGACGTGGTGTTATCTACCACTTCGGCAACCAGCGAGTTGTTTTCACCAAAATAAAGTTTGTTGCCTACTCTGATTTTTCGGGCAGGATCTACCAACACGTCCCACAAACGGAGCTTTTCGTTGAGTTCTCTAAGCAAAAAAACTTCTATCTTAGAGCCTGTTTTTTCTTTTTGACCATACATTCGGGCGGGAAACACCTTGCTATCATTCAAAATCATAGCGTCGTGGTCTTCAAAGTAAGCCAACACATCTTTGAATATGCGGTGTTCTATCTGGCCTGTTTTGCGGTGAACGACCATCAATCGGCATTCGTCACGATTGTCTGAGGGATAAGGCGTAATGAGATTTTTAGGGAGTTCGAAACGAAATTCGGATAACTTCATTGTATATTATTAAAGTATATTATTAAAAAGTATAAAAATTGTTTTTTTTATAAACGTATAAACACATTTTCTTGGCACTAAGTTTAGCCCACACCAAACATTGGGCAAAACCACAAGCAAGCCAAACAATATTCTAAAAAAAGTTTGCAAAGTTACACTATTTTAACCGAAGATAATTTTCTTTTTCATCGGTTTGGAATTAAAAATTTGATTAAACTGATTAAATTTCGTATTTTTGTAGGTTAATTTAACCAAAAGTTTTATATAAAAATAAATGACCGCAGAAAACACACCCATTCAAACAATTCCAAACAGCTACTCAGCAGACAGCATTCAAGTATTAGAGGGTTTAGAAGCAGTACGCAAACGCCCATCAATGTACATCGGCGACGTGGGTTCGAGAGGTCTGCACCACTTGGTCTATGAAGTCGTGGACAACTCCATAGACGAAGCACTTGCAGGACACTGCGACACCATCAACGTAACCATTCACCCAAACAACTCGGTTACGGTCAAAGACAACGGACGAGGCATTCCCACCGACATACACGCCAAAGAACAACGCTCTGCCTTGGAGGTCGTCATGACGGTGTTGCACGCCGGCGGCAAGTTCGACAAAGACAGCTACAAAGTTTCGGGCGGATTGCACGGCGTGGGCGTGAGCTGCGTCAATGCACTATCCATAGACCTCAAAGTAAACGTTTATAGAGACGGCAAACATTTTATCCAAGAATACTCGCAAGGCAAACCGCTCTACAGCGTAAAACAAATAGGAACATCAACCGAAAGAGGCACAACAGTCATGTTTTTGCCAGACCCCGAAATATTTACAACACTCGTTTACAAATACGACATACTGGCTGCTCGCCTCCGTGAACTCTCTTACCTCAACAAAGGCGTAACGCTCACCCTGATAGACGAACGAGAAACAAACGATTCGGACGTGTTTTTGCAAGATAAATTTTATTCAGAAGGTGGCTTAAAAGAATTTGTAGAATACTTAGACTCTGCCCGTGAACGCATTATCCCCGAACCCATCTATATGGAATCGGACAAAGTGGCTATTCCCGTCGAGGTAGCGATGCAATACAACACATCATATACCGAAAATCTATTGTCTTATACCAACAACATCAACACCATAGAAGGCGGCACACACGTAGCAGGTTTCAGAAGAGCCGTAACCCGAACCTTAAAATCGTATGCCGACAAATCGGGCATGACCTCCAAACTCAAATTTGATATTTCGGGCGATGATTTTAGAGAAGGACTCACGGCTGTTATCTCCGTAAAAATCGCTGAACCACAATTTGAAGGGCAAACAAAAACCAAGCTCGGCAACAACGAAGCCATGGGAGCCGTGGACCAAGTCGTGGGCGAAATGCTTAACAATTACCTCGAAGAACACCCAAAAGAAGCCAGAATCATCGTAGAAAAAGTGATACTCGCAGCCACCGCACGCCACGCAGCCCGAAAAGCACGTGAAATGGTGCAACGCAAAAGCGTGTTGGGGTCGCACTCGCTACCCGGAAAACTCGCCGACTGTGCCGAAACAAAACCCGAACTCTGCGAACTCTACCTCGTCGAAGGCGACTCGGCAGGCGGCACAGCCAAGCAAGGCAGAAACCGAAACTACCAAGCCATATTGCCACTAAGGGGAAAAATATTAAACGTAGAAAAAGCATTAGAACACAAGATATTTGACAACGAAGAGATAAAAAATATGTTTACGGCTCTGGGCGTTTACATCGGCACAGAAGAAGACAGCAAAGCATTGAACATCGTCAAACTCCGCTACCACAAAATCATCGTCATGTGTGATGCCGACATCGACGGAAGCCACATCACAACACTCATCTTGACGTTCTTTTTTAGATACATGAAAACTTTGGTCGAATATGGCTA
>JAYWHZ010000381.1:0-6401 GCA_043777395.1 Bacteroidota bacterium | reverse complement strand
ACTCCTCGAAAACTTACGTTTTCACCCGCAAGAAACACAAGGCGACGAAGCATTTGCCAAAAAACTTTCTACACTCTCAAACTACTATGTAAACGATGCCTTTGGGGCAGCACACAGGGCACACGCCTCAACGGCGACCATAGCCCAATTTTTTCCCGATGCCAAATGTGCAGGTTTTCTAATGACAGCTGAACTCGATAACGCCAACAAAGTCCTCAAAAATAGCCAAAAACCATACACCGCAATCATGGGCGGAGCCAAAGTTTCGGACAAAATTTTGATTATTGACAACCTATTAGACAAAGTCGATAACCTCATCATTGGTGGCGGAATGGTCTATACGTTCTACAAAGCGATGGGCGGAAATATTGGAAATTCGCTCTGCGAAGATGATAAACTCGACCTTGCCAAGCAACTTTTGGACAAAGCAAAGCAAAAAGGCATCAATCTAATGCTCCCTTTTGACTCTGTGGTTGCCGATAGATTTGCCAACGATGCCCAAACGCTCACGGTCTCAAACATGAATATTCCTGACGGCATGATGGGTTTGGATATTGGCAAGGAAGCCATTGAGCAGTTTTGTGAGGCGATAGTGAACTCTAAAACCATTCTTTGGAATGGACCGATGGGCGTTTTTGAGATGCCAAATTTTGAAAATGGAACAAAAAAGATAGCCCAAGCCATTGTCGAAGCCACTAAAAACGGTGCTTATTCGCTCATTGGCGGCGGCGATTCGGCGGCAGCCATCAACCAATTTGGACTGCAAGATGGCGTGAGTTTCGTTTCGACGGGCGGCGGGGCATTGCTCGAATATATGGAAGGCAAAACGTTGCCGGGTGTAGCAGCGTTGGAAAACTAATCGAAAAATTGAAATAAAACAAAGCTTTGAATTAAAAAAATCTCCCAGACAGTAGCGTTTGAGAGTTTTTTTTGGTGTTTATTTGAATGTAGAAATTGTTATTTTTTCCATTATATGTGTCTGTTTATATTATTTTTTTCAAATACCTCCAATATTTCAGAGCAGAATTTTTTAATGGTTTTGTCTTCTTGTAGTTTTGCCAATTCGTAAAGTCTGATGAACATTTTCTTTCCTGTTTCGGTTTGTTTGAAGTTCTTTTTTAAGAAATTATGTTGAGCACACAAAGTTTGTCCGTTTTCAATGGTTGCTTCTCCTCCAAAATCTTTTGCTTTTATGTGGTCAATATGCAATTCTATTCCGTCTTGTTTGCCTTTGCCACAAATAACGCATTTGTAGTTATCTCTTTCTAAAATTTTTTTCTTTTGTGCAGGCGTAAAGTCTTCCAACTCTCGATTATGAAGATATTCAGGGTCGTAACGATATACTCCTTTCGCAACTTTTATTAAAAATCCTCTTTGAGATAGAGAACGAATGCCTCTATCTGGGTCTGCAAATACCTGTCCTGTTCTCTTTTGAAATTCGCTCAAAAGCCAAGCCACTACTTCCCTGTGTTGAATATCCTTTAATGGGTTGTTTATGAAAAATTCCTTGATTAAATCAAGTTGTGATATTTTCTGTGCCATTTAGCTCAAAATTTATACTTCCTGTTTCTTTTAAAATTCTATTTTTAGCAAGTTCACAATATTCACTGTCCAATTCAGTTCCTATTGCTTTTCTGTCAAGATTTTGAGCAACTAATAAAGTTGTCCCACTACCTACAAATGGGTCAAAAACTAAATCGTTTTGATAACTAAATAATTTGATACATCTGTAAGGTAATTCTTTTGGAAATGGTGCAGGGTGTCCAATTCGTTTTTTGCTTTCGCCATTGAAAACCCAAACTCCTTGTGTCCAGTTCTTAAATTCGTCTCCTGTAACATCAGAGATTTTAGAACCGTTTGTTTTTTTCCATTCGTCTTTATAGAGAACTACAATAAGTTCAACTGGTGCAATTACAACCGGTGCAGATGCAGATTTCCAAGACCCCCAAGCCGTTCGTCTTGAAATATTTCCCTCATTCCAAATGATGGTTGTTTTGTATTTCCAGCCAACTTTTTGAGCAATTTTTGTCAAGTCAGCACCAACTGCTCTGTGTCCTCCCTTATTTTTATCCAACGGTATATTTAGGCAAAACCTTGCTTGGGTCTTACTCCAATCGTAGCAATTCTGCATCCATTGTTCAGAAAATTCAAGATATTGTTCATAACTTAGTTCATCATTGTTTGAATTATAATCGATGCCAACATTATATGGTGGTGAAGTAACTATCAAGTCAATAAATTGCTTGTCAAAGAGTTTTTTGTTTAGAATATCTCCGTGAAAAAGCAGGGTATTTTTATGACGATAATACTCTTGTCTAAACTCAAAAGTAGGTTCTTCTGCCATATTCAAAACGTCTTCTGCTATTTCGTACATTTAATTTCTAATTTATCCGTAAAGACATGATTTTTTTTCATTTATTATCGGCTATCGTGGCAAAACGCCATCAAAGCAAACCTATTTCTGAACCGCTATCTTCTCGCCGCCATTGAGCTCCGACGAGCCAACGCTGATAATCTCTTCGCCCACACCCAAACCACTTGCTACCAATGCCATACCAGCAGATATTTTGCCCGTGGTGATGCTTCGCTTCTCGGCATAAGCTTGCGTGCCTTTTTTGGTTACAACAAACAAAAACTGACCCTTGTCGTCTTTCTGAATGATGTTGATTGGCACAACAACGGCATCTTTTTGGCTAAATTCTTCTATTTTGAGGTTGGCAACCATGTTGGGTGCCAAGCGAAAACCGTTGGTCGTCGGCGGCACTTTGACCTCTATCTTGCACGTTCGGTTCAAAACATCAATACTTTTGCTCACAAAATGAATTCGACCTTGAATGGTTTGGTTAAAATCGGGGAAATTAATCTGAACATTACCACCCACTTTCAATTTATTGATGTAACTCTCGCCAACGTCAGCCATGATGCTCATATCGGCTAAATTGACGACATCGAAAGCAGGAAAACCGGGTGCTGCCATCTCACCGATTTTTACCAAAACTTTATCGACCGTGCCGCTAATTGGGGCAGTGATGCGGGTCATAGCCAATTGCTCTTTCATGGTCGCCATGCGTCTTTCCATGCTCTGTTTGTTGTTTTTGGCTTGGAGGTATTGCATTTCGGTGCCGATGTTTTGTTTCCATAGGTTGTCTTGTTTTTGAAACATGGTGTTGGCCAAATCCATTGCCGTTTCGAGTTCTTGAACGCCTTGACGCATTACTTGGTCGTCGAGTGTTGCCAACACTTGACCCTTCGACACTCGGCTGCCCTCGCTGACCAACACACTGGTGATTGCCCCAGCCATGCGTGGCGTAACGCCCACGTTTTGTTTTGAACTCACTTTGCCTTGAACCTCGATAAAACTTTTGAAGGATTGCAAGGCGATGGGTGTCGTGCGTACTATCTTGCCTTCTACGACACCTTTTTTCGTATTTTCTGCTGAAAGGGCATCTTCCAATGTTTTTATTTCTTTTGATAAGGCGGCTTGCTCTTTTCTTAGACCTTCGAGCTGGGTTTTGGTGTCTGCTTTGTTGGTCGAGCAACCCACAAGGGTAAGCATCAAAGCCATTAAACAAAAATAAATGGGCGTTGTGTGTGTGTTTGTAATGGTCATTTTTGTGTATTGAGGTGGTTTCCTGTTTTTATCTTTAAACCAAAATAAGGCGTTTATAGTTCGGATAATGGATAAATCTTTTTGGGATACGAATAAAATACTTATCTATTAACAACGATTTTTTTGTTTAGCACCTGTTTGTCTGTCTGCATTCTGATGTTATATACGCCGTTTGCAAGTCCATTGCCCAATGCGAAATCTAAGGTTTGTCCATTAAAAATATTGACATACTGCTGCGATTGTACCAAACTGCCTGTCATATCGAGCAAATCTACCTGCATTTTATTGGCATCTAATTGGTCTAAAAACAAGCGAATATTGGTTTCATTTTGAATCAATGTTGGATAAATTTTTATATATTTGCTTTTCAATTCCTCTACGCCAATGTTTATTGTTGCCCTAAAACGGCTTGCCGCTACGTTGTATAAGCATGAAGACGCTTGGTTCATCGGGCGTACTCGCCAAGTATATTGTGTTCCGGCTGCAAACTGACCGTTGAACGTAAAACTTGTATCGGCTACAATAATGGTATCCAATACTTTGCTTGCGGTACTGAATACGTTTCGGTTACTGATTTGCATGAAATAGTGTGTGGCTAAGGGTACAGATTTCCATCTAAAAACCACCAAGTTTGACGACACCGAGTCGTTATTGGCAGGCAAGATAGTGGTTGAGGGCAAAACAACATTGCCGCCCACGGGTGGGTTTGGGTTGTTGGCTGTGAGGTATTGGCGGGTCAGACCGTTGGTCAATGGCAGTGTGAGTGTAAATTCCATTTGGCTCAGCTGCTGTGCCGAAAATCGGTTGGTACAGTTTGACGGTGCGTAGCTCATAATGAGCGACGAATCGGGTCTAAATCTATCGTTGTTGATGTCTCGTAAGGTACCCGACACAGAGTTGCAGTTGCTCCAGCCTGTTCCCGCTGGCGGCGTGCCACCTATGAAGTCGGCTTGTGTGTCGCAAAGTCTATCGCCTGCGGTGGTGCAGTTTGGGGCGTTTTTGCCTGGTACTGCCACTCTCAACACCCGCTCTGCTCCGGCGGCTGCGGGTGCCTGGTCGGTGGTTTGGTGTGGGTGCAAGAGTCCAAAATAATGCCCTGCTTCGTGGCTTGCCGTGTTGTTGGTCAGGCAGCCGCTCAACCCAATAAACATGCTACCTCGGCTGTTGATGCCGCCGCCGGGAGGAGCGCTTCCACTGCCCGGAAACCGTGCAAAACCACAGATGGCAAAACCTGCTCCGCTATATTGGCTCAAATCGGCGATATAGACGTTGAGTACGTTGGGTTGGTTGAAGTTTTGCTCTATGGCTTGTGCAAAAAACTCACTTGTAACGGTGCTGTAGCTCGTTTCTACTGCTGTGGGATAAAACTTGTGGTAAAACTGAATACTCGTGCCTGCATAATCACGGTTGAGTAGGCAAACCATGCGGTAGGCTGATTCCAGATAGCTCGCCGTGCTGATTGAACCGCCAAGCGGCACCAATACTTTTATTGAAATGGGAATATTGTATGTTGCTTCGGCACGAGGTCGCAAAGCCCTTTGACCAAAAGGAACGGCGTCTAAGTAGTCTAAAAACTCTTTTGATGGTTCGCTGCCGCAGCCGAGTTGTGTTGTTTGTGTCTGTTGTGCTTGTGCCATCAGGGCGTTGCAAAGAATTAGAGCAAGGAAAAATATTTTTTTCATCTTTTTGTGTGATGTTTTGAATGGGTTTAGATTATGAAAAAGTTGGTCCGCAAAATATGCTTTATGAGTTTAAAAAACAAGTCCAAAGTTACAACAATTCATCAATATAATTAAAATAAAACTGTAATTATATTATATTTATTTGGTTGTGTTGTAGTTATTGTGTAAAAGCAAACTGAATGATATTGGCACCCATCTGCAATGCTTTTTGTCGGGTTGCTTCGGGGTCTTTGTGTACATCGGCATCTTCCCAGCCGTCGCCCAAGTCGGTTTCAACGCTATAAAAACACACCAAACGCCCTTTGTAAACCAATCCATAACCTTTGGGTGGCGTGTTGTCGTGTTCGTGAATTTTGGGTAATCCAGCCTTAAAATCATATTTTTGATGGTAGATGGGGTGCGAAAAAGGCAGTTCTATGAATTCCAATTCAGGGAAAACTTTTTTCATTTCGACCCTAATAAATTTGTCCATGCCGTAGTTGTCGTCGAGGTGCAGAAAACCGCCGCTCATCAAATATTTTCTTAGGTTTTGGGTTTCATCGTTTGAAAACACGACGTTGCCGTGTCCCGTCAGGTGAACAAAAGCATATTGATAGAGTTCGTTGCTTGCCACGTCCACAATGTAGTCTCTGGCATCGATGCTCGTTTGGAGGTTTTGATTACAAAACGAAGCCAGATTGGGGAGCGAAGTCGGATTGGCATACCAGTCGCCGCCGCCTCTGTATTTTACCCTTGCTATTTTGAGCATAAAATCGGTTTGGGCAGACAATTGCAAAGAAAAAAATAGAAAAACTTGGGTAATAATGAAAATAAAACGCATTTCTTTGATGGATAAAATATTAAACTCAACTCTTTTTTTGATGCCTTGCAGCCTTACTTTTTTGCGGTGTTGAAGCGAAGGGCAGCCTCCACAAAACCGATAAACAACGGATGCGGATTGTAAACTGTACTCTTGTATTCGGGGTGAAACTGCACGCCCACAAACCAATTGTGGTGTTTCAATTCTATCATTTCGACTAAGTTGGTATCTGGATTGATGCCCGAAATTTGCATATCTGACTGTTTGAACCGCTCCAAAAAATCGTTGTTAAACTCGTAGCGGTGGCGGT
>JAYWHZ010000380.1:0-6507 GCA_043777395.1 Bacteroidota bacterium | reverse complement strand
TTTAAATTGAAAAAAAAATTATCTTTGCATGCAACTCAAATATAGTTTATCAACTCAGCACATAAAACCAAAAATCTCAATATAAAATGGATACTTTTAGAGTAGAAGGCGGGCATAGACTTTCGGGTGAACTCACGCCACAAGGTGCAAAAAACGAAGCGTTGCAAATCCTATCGGCTGTGTTGCTGACCGAAGAAAAAATAAAAATAAACAACATTCCAAACATCATAGACGTAAACAATATGATACATCTGCTTGAAGAAATGGGCGTTGAGGTCGAAAAAATAGACCCTCATATCTATACATTCAGAGCAAAAAACATCAACATCGATTATCTCAATTCGGCAGAATACAAATCTAAAAGTGCCAAACTACGTGGCTCGGTCATGTTTATTGGTCCGCTGTTGGCTCGTTTTGGACGTGCATTTATTCCCAAACCCGGCGGCGATAAAATTGGTCGCAGACGTTTGGATACGCACTTTGTGGGTCTCGAACAGCTCGGTGCCAACTTCAACTACGACACCCAAACCGAAAGTTACGACATTGTAGCTCAAAAACTCACGGGCTGCTACATGCTCCTCGACGAACCTTCTGTAACCGGAACCGCCAACATACTCATGGCGGCTACCTTGGCACAAGGCACCACAACCATCTACAACGCCGCTTGCGAACCCTACATCCAACAACTTTCTAAAATGCTCAACCGAATGGGGGCAAAAATCTCGGGCATCGGCTCCAATCTACTGACCATAGAGGGCGTGGCTTCGCTTGCAGGCACCGAACACACCATGCTGCCCGACATGATTGAGATAGGCAGTTTTATTGGCTTGGCAGCCATGACACAATCTGAAATAACAATAAAAAACTGCAAAATAGATGAACTCGGCGTGATTCCTTCGGCGTTCAAACGGCTGGGCATACAGATGGAATACCGCAACGACGATATTTTTATTCCCCAACAAGACCGCTACAACATCGAAAATTTTATTGATGGCTCGCTGATGACCATCAGCGACCACCCTTGGCCCGGACTAACGCCCGATTTGATTTCGGTGCTGCTCGTAACCGCTACTCAGGCTCGTGGAAGTGTATTGATTCACCAAAAAATGTTTGAGAGCCGTTTGTTTTTTGTGGATAAACTGATAGATATGGGGGCAAAAATTATTCTTTGCGACCCACATAGAGCGACCGTCATCGGGCTAAACCGAACTCAAAACTTGCGGGGCATCCGCATGACCTCACCCGATATTAGGGCTGGCGTGTCTTTGCTCATTGCCGCTATGTCTGCCGACGGCATCAGCATCATAGACAACATTAACCAGATAGATAGGGGCTACCAAAACATAGACGGTAGATTAAATGCCATTGGGGCAAGGATAGAGCGGATTTGACAAAAAACGAAAAAACTGTCAAACTAAAATCTATTTATTGAAAATAAATTAATCTACTATCTTGCCCAAAAGCGTTGCTTGGGTGCAGCGTTCAATTAAAACATTGACGTAAATACCTTTTTCTATGCCTTCCGTTTTTGGAAACACCACCATTTTGTTTTGTGAGGTTCTGCCACACAAAAACGCATCAGATTTTTTGGAGTTTCCTTCAATCAATACTTCAAATACTTTGCCCACATCTTTTTGGTTGCTTGTGTGCGAATGTTGGTGTTGGAGGGTCATTATCTCGTTGAGGCGTTGGGTTTTGAGTGTCTCGGGTATGTTGTCGTCGTATTTTCGGTGAGCCAAGGTACCGGGTCTTTCGGAGTATTTGAACATATAGGCAAAATTGTAGCCCACATATTCGATTATGGAGAGCGTTTGTAGGTGTTCGTCGTCGGTTTCGTCGCAAAACCCCACGATAATATCGGTAGATAGCCCACAATTGGGCAATATTTCTTTTATTTTATCAATTCGGTTGATGTACCAATCTCTGGTGTAGGTTCGGTTCATGCGTTTGAGCATCGAGGTGCTGCCCGCCTGAATGGGTAGGTGAATGTTTTTGGCAATGTTGTGGTGGCGAGCCATGGTGTGCAGCACTTCGTCGGTGATGTCTTTGGGGTGCGAAGTAGAAAAGCGAATCCGAACGGTAGAATCGACGACAGCACATTGTTCTAAGAGCTGAGCAAAATTGGTGTCTTGCCAGTGGTAGGAGTCCACGTTTTGCCCCAAGAGCGTGATGTCTTTGTAGCCCCGAGCGGCAAGGTCTTTGACCTCATTGATGATGCTTTGGGTGTCTCGGCTGCGTTCACGCCCCCGTGTGAATGGCACGACACAAAACGAACACATGTTGTCGCAGCCCCTCATGATGGTTACGAAGGCCAAAACGCCGTTGCCACCCAAACGCACGGGCGTGATGTCGGCGTAGGTTTCTTCACGAGAGAGCAATACATTGACGGCTTTTTGTCCGCCATCGACCTGCTCCAAGAGGTTTGCAAGGTCTTTGTAGGCATCGGGTCCGACGACGAGGTCTACCAGTTTTTCTTCTTCCAAGAGTTTGGCTTTGAGGCGTTCAGCCATGCAGCCCAGCACGCCAACGACCATATCGGGTTTGTGGCGTTGTTTGACGATTTTGAATTCTTTGAGCCTGGCACGTATTTTTTGTTCGGCGTTGTCTCTGATAGAGCAAGTGTTGATAAAGACCACGTCGGCTTCGTTGATTTGTGAGGTTGCGGTGTAGCCTTGGTCTGTCATGATAGAAGCCACGATTTCGGAGTCGCTAAAATTCATGGCACAGCCGTAGCTTTCGAGATACATTTTTTTGCTTTTTTTGCCTTGCAGGTCGATGGTTGGCACTTGGTCTAAAAAAACCTCGCCTTGTCGGTCTTCGTCTTGTACTTTACCAAATACATTGCTCGAAAAAAGATTGCTCATTGTGGTATTTTAATTAATAATGAATAAAAGATGGCTTGATACGATGGTTTAGAATGGACTAAAACAACAAGTCTGCCTTCAAAATTACAAAAAAGCAATAGAAAAGTTGGTTTTTAATTTATTGTTTAATTTTACACCCGATTATGGCAAGAATTTTAGCAATAGATTATGGTTCAAAGCGGGTAGGGCTGGCAGTAACAGACGATACCAAACTCTTTGCAACGGCTCTCGATACTTTGCACTCAAAAGATGTGATTGCCTTTCTGAAAAAATATGTGGAAACCAACGCCGTCGAAACTTTTTTGGTTGGCGAACCCAAAACACTCGATAATCTGCCTTCGGACTCGGCAGAGCAAATCAATAATTTTACAAAACACCTCGCCAAAACATTTCCAACTATCCAAATTAAACGCATCGACGAACGCTTTACCTCCGCCATGGCACTCCAAGCAATGATAGCGATGGGAACGAGCAAAAAACAAAGGCAAGAAAAACAAGGCAATATCGATAAAATTTCGGCGACGCTCATGCTCCAAAATTACCTCCAAACGCTGGAAAATCTGTAAAAGAAAGTTTGATAGCAGCAAAAAACCTATTTTTCAAAATAATATTTAAATATCCACAACAAAATTTTGTAGCCCGCCAAAACCGTTCCCCTCACCGTCCCCGATACCTTCGAGACCCCAATGCGTTGGCGATAATCAACAGGTACTTCCACGAATTTGAGCTTGTGTTTGGCTGCTTTGAGCTGCATCTCTACCGTCCAGCCGTAGGTCGTGTCTCTCATTTTTATACGCATCAATGCCTCGTAACTTATGGCTCTGAATGGTCCCAAATCGGTAAAATGAACGCCATAAAGCCAACGCATCAGCCTTGTAGCCAGCCAGTTGCCAAAGAGCTGCTGAGGTGTCATTGAGTTTTCTTCTCTTTTGCCCAACGCCCGTGAACCAATCACCAAATCCATGCCTTGCTCCAAAATGGGTCTCACCACGCTGGGCAGCTGCTCTGGAAAATCGGAAAAATCGGCATCGAGAAAAACGACAATATCAGGTTTTTGGGTTTTATTTTTCAGATAGTCAATGGCTTTGAGGCAAGCAAATCCGTAGCCTTTTTGGCCTTCAAACACAACGGTAGCACCAGCATCGAGAGCATTTTGGGCGGTGTCGTCGGTCGAGTTGTTGTTGCAAACAATGATTTCATCGACCCATTTTTTGGGAATGGCATTGATGACTTTGGCTATCGAATTTTGTTCGTTGTAGGCAGGAATAATGACGACGACCGATTTTGAAGGCATAATTTTTAATTTAAAACAATAAACCGATTGAACCTAAATAGTTGTAAGTCTGATTCTGATTCTAATTTAAATCCTGTGTTTAAACTTGCGGCGTTGCTTGTTGGATTTTGATTGTATCTAATTTTTTGTGCATCACCCTAAACCAAAGCGGCGAAAAGAGAGACAATAAAATCATGCCCGGATAGCCTGTTGGCATTTGGGGTGCTGCGTCGTGATGCCTTAGGTTTTGATATTTTCGGCTAGCCAGATAGTGGTGGTCGCTGTGGCGTGAGAGTTCAAAAAGCAACAGTCGCCCCAACACGTGGTTGGAGTTCCAAGAGTGAATGGGCATCGTGCGTTCGTATTTGCCGTTGGCAAGTTGGGTTCTTCGCAAGCCATAATGCTCAATATAATTGACGGTTTCGAGCAGCAAAATACCGATTGAGGCACTTATTCCAAAAAACACCAAGCCTTTGAAGCCAAAAACGAGACCTACGATTGCCAAAAAAGCGACAGAGACAACATGATACCAAATCATTTCGTTTCTGTAATGCCACACGGGCAGTTTGAGTTGGCTCAGGCGTGTGTTTTCGAGATGCCACGCCGAGCGGTAGCCGTCTGTAACCGACCGCCACCAAAAGCCGTAAACGTTTTCGCCCCACCGAGCCGAGGCAGGGTCTTGGTCGGTCGAAACATGTTTGTGATGCCCTCGGTTGTGTTCAATAAAAAAATGTTGGTAAAGGCTCGTGAGCAGCAATGCTTTTGCCATGAGTTGTTCATGCCATTTGGTTCTGTGTCCCAATTCGTGGGCTGCATTGATGCCAAAAACGCCACATAGTATGCCCATAGACCCCGTTCGACCTATCTTCTCGTAGAGTTGGAGTGCATCTTGCTGCATCGAATAAAGAAAAAGGAAGAGCAATCCAAACTGAATGGGAACGATGAAATAGAGCAATAAATCGTAGAAAGAATCTTTTTTAATTAAGGTGTCTTGGGCTTCGCTCAGGTTTGTATCGTCGGGCGTGGCAAACAATTCGACCAAAGGCACAGCCATAAACACATAGAAAATGGGTAAAAAGGTTAATAATCCACGTTCGGTAAAAGCGATGTAGGCGGCAAAAGGCAAAGAAAATGGGACAAAATATTTTATTTTATGAAGTGTTCGCATAACATTTTGGCGGTTGATAATGGTTTTTACGGATTTATTTTGGGTTTGTAGCCCGATTGTGTCAATATCTTTTGTTCGTCGGTTTGGAGTAGCAACGTTTTGGGGTCGGCATTTGTTTTTTCGATATATTTTTTCACGATTTGGAAGCCTATCCAGCGTCCGAGCATTGGCGGTGCGGCGTTTGGAAAACCTGACATGAAGGGAGCGTCGTTGATGTATTTGGCTATGTTCAGTTTGTCGATGCTATAAAGGGTTTGATTTTCGATGACCGAAGCCCAAATTTGCCCTTCATTGGCATTTGCCCATTGGATTTGGGCAGCCGTAAAATGGAGCAAGAGACTATCCGAAACCTGCGGCAAGATTTGTTTGGTGAGGTATATTATTTTGCCGTGATAAATCATTTCGCCAAGCAGATTGCCGTTTTTTGAGGGCAAAACCGCTGGTTTTATCCATTCTCTGATGCTATTGGGCAAGATTTGGTTGGCTTCAAAACGCTTGATTTGGTAGGCAGAGACATTCGGAATGGTTTTGTAGAACGGATATTGCCGACCCAAAAACATGTCGAGCGGCACATAGAGCGTCTGGTCTAACATCTGGACGTTTTGCTGCTGAAAAGTAGACACCAAAGCCACGATTTGGGGCAGAGGTTGGTTTGGAAAAATGGTATTGTAGCGTTCAAAGGCGTTTTGAAATTGGGTTTCGAGCAGCCAAACATCGCTAAAAACCGAATCTACGTCGCCGAATATTGTTTTGATGTATGGATTTTTTACAAACAGCTTCAAGTTGGCATCGAGGCTTGTATCTTGGCTCATTTGCGGCACTATCTGGACATAAATCGGGTAAAGTTCGGGATATTTTTGGGCTAATGTCTTGGTGTTTTGGTCAAAATTGCCTTCGGTCAGTGTGTTTATTGCTCTATCGAAGCGTTTGATGGTAACTTTTTGGCTTGTGGGCGTTTGGGTGTCTTGCGTCGAATTTGGGGTGTGGTTGCAGGCGTTGGAGAGCCACAAGGCGAGAAAAAGCAGTAAAAAAATCTTTATTTTCTCAATTTTCATTTATTTGGGGTCGTTTTGCGAGATAATGACAAACTTTGTACAAAATTAAACAATTAATTTGTTAAATGAGAATTATTTCTTCTGCCCGTTGTTGTTCAATTTATTTACCCAAACCAATTTATTGCCCAAAAATCTTTTTCTTAACAA
>JAYWHZ010000379.1:0-6509 GCA_043777395.1 Bacteroidota bacterium | reverse complement strand
GAAACTTCACCACACAATTCCTAAATAATTTTAAAATGCACGGCACGCAAACCAAATAATGCCTAAAAAATAGTAGAAAAACAAAAACTACTTGATTTTTCTTTTGTTCAATTCCGACTGATAACGCTGGGCATTCAAGTTATGCTCAGCAAAAGTCTTGGCAAAATTGTGGTAGCCCGAAAAATCTTCTTTGGCACAAAAAAACAAGTAATCGTGTGTTTCAGCGTTGAGCGTTGCCTCCAACGAAACCACCGACGGCGTGCAGATGGGTGCCGGCGGCAATCCCTCATAAAAATAGGTGTTGTAAGGCGAGTCGTATGCCAAATGAATATTCAAAATGCGACGAAGCGTAAAATCACCAACAGCATATTTTACCGTTGGGTCGGCTTGTAGCTTCATGTTTAGAGCCAACCTATTGAGATAAACACCTGCAACTCGGGCTTTTTCGTCCGCTTTGTTGGTCTCCTCTTCTACTATCGATGCCACAATGGTAATCTGCTGTGCCGTTAGATTCATCTTTGCGGCTTTGTCTCTGCGGTCTTGCGTCCAAAAGTTAAGGTATTGTTTCACCATTTTTTCTACAAACTTATCAGCCCTCATATTCCAATAAAACTCATACGTGTTGGGTACAAACAAAGCAATAGCGGCTTGTTGGGTCAATTGATTTTGGTTTAAAAAAACATTGCTGTCTATGGCTAATTGGAGCTCCTGTTCCGAAAATTCCATCTTCTTGGAGCAGTAAATAACCGCATCGTTCAGCATTCTGAATTTCACAAAACTGAGCCTGACGGGCGTTTGATTGCCAGACCGCAGCAGACGCACCAACGCCCAATTGCCCATCGATGGCATGATTTTGTATTTGCCCGCTTTGATTAATTTTGGATATTGGAGCAGCCTGCTCACTTGCCCAAATGTTCCTTTATTTATCAAAATTGTATCGAGAATTTGCTCTATCTGGCTGTATTTGGCTTGGCTCGGGACGTAAATATAAACCGTTTTGGGTTGGCTTACATTCGACTTAAAAAAAACCACATAGCTCACCATCGCCAGCAACGTTGCCAAAACGAGGCAGATAGTAAGGGCAATCAAAAGTCGTGGGCGGCGTATTTTTTGTGGTCTCATGGGTAGTATTTAGGGCTTTTTAATCTTAAAATTTAAGGTTTTTATCTGTTCAATTTCTAACGCTGCAAACCGTTTTCGCAGACGAATAAAAACACGCATCTGCTCCAAATTTTCCTCCCATTCTGCCATCGAAGCAGGATTTTTCCAGCGGTCTATGTGGTCTTTCATCAGCGGGCGAATGGGTGTTGAGAGCCGAGTAAGGGTGTTGAGTAATGTTTTTTCAGACAGGTTTTGAGCCATCAATTCGTTGTATCGGTTACAAAATTGGGTTCTAAAATCGTCGTTTTCAAACAAATGTAGCATCAGATTGGTGATGATATTGCTCTCGATGCCACACAGATAGTCAATCATGTTGGTTTGGTGACGGTTTGGATGCCCCGAGCCGCCAAAAGCAAAATCGCCATCGTAGAGGATAAATTGCCAACGGTTTTTTTTGGTTCGGTAGAGCCGCACGTTGTTGTTCGGAAAATCGGTGTTCACAGTAAACAGATAAACAATTAAATAATCTGTAAATTGCTTTAAGTCAATGTTTTTATCGATATATTGAATAAAATCTGTATCCTTTTTTGCACCGATTTTAGTGTCTAAAAGTGCCGTCAAAAATACCTCAAACTCACGGTAAACGCTTGTGTCGCTGCATAAAATTTTACTGTCTTTTACCTCCAAAAAATCAACATCTTTTGCCCCAATGCCCAGCCGCAAAGCGATGTTTTGCACCGTCCAATGCTCTCTCATGTTGTGCAAACCCCAATATTCGCCATTCAAAAACACGACCACAGGCTGGTATGCTTGATAGGGCATCAAACCATCGCCACAACTCTGAAAAAGTTCTTCTCTGATAAAATTGACATACGATTCACCGCCCGCATTGCGAAGCAAAATGGTTTGAAACCGCTCCGTTTTTGTGGGCAAGGCACTTTTTTCAAACAAAGGTATGCCTTCAATCGGTTTATCCAAAAAATTGACGACCAGCGTTTTCTGCGGCAATGCTCTGGTGGCTTGCCCTTTTATTTTGATGCTTACGGCTTGGTTTATCAGCGATTTGTTGTTTAATAAATATTCAAAATTGGCATTTTTTGTCCATTCGCTGCCTCGTTTTTTGTAGTTGGCAGGCAGTCTATAAAACGCCCATTGAGGCATGTTGAGGCGGTCTTGGGTCAAAAAATCTTTATCAAAATACTGCTCGCCCAGCACATAAATGCCTGTTCTGTAATCGAATAAATCGTCGGGACTGACCGTCAGGCTCACCACCGGTGCTGTGCCAAAAGGATTTTTACCTTCAAAAAAAAATTGGGTTAATTCGCTCCCAAAGCCTTTGTTTTTATCGTAGCACACTGCCCTGATATTGACGCTTTTTGTGCCGTTGGTTGCTGTTGGTTTTTGCCAGATGGGTGAGGTTGGTTTTTGAGATATTTTTTCATTAAACAACTGACTATAAACAAGTTCACTCAAAAGAAAAGGTTTTTGATAATGCAAAGATTGTTGGTTTGGTATAGAGCCATCGGTGGTAAAATAAATGTCGGCTTGCGGGTTTTCGTGTCGCAGTTCTATGAGGGCATCGGTAGTATAAAAACCCGATTTTTGGCTGCATATTGGCGGTTTTAAGATGCTGTTGTTTCTGGTATTTTCAAATGTTGTGGCGTTGTAGATAGCCCAAATGCTTGCCAAGAAAACAGTTAGGAGCAACAAAAGCGTTGCATAAAAATATTTTCTTTTATTGAATATCGAAACGGGTAAAGCCATGTATGCAATCAATAAATTATTTATTTTTATTAATAGTTGTGAAGCGTTTGTAAGGTTTTGACAAACGTTTCTTTTTGCAAATAATTTTCTTCCAAACCCATCGAAAACGGCACGGGCGTGTCCAAAGCACCGCAACGCATCACCGGGGCATCGAGATATTTGAAGCAATGTTCGGTGATGCTTGCCGAAAGTTCTGCCCCGATGCCGCCCGTCAGGTTGTCTTCGTGCAAAACCAATGCTTTACCTGTTTTTTTGACTGAGGCAAACACCGTTTCTTTGTCCCAAGGCATCAAAGTTCTGAGGTCTATGAGTTCGGCTGCTATGTGGCTGTGGTTTTTTAAGGCTTCTTTTGCCCAATGCACACCCATGCCGTAGGTGATAATGGTGAGGTCTGAACCCGTTTGCACGATTTTTGCCTGCCCTATCGGCGTGGTATAATAATCGTCGGGTGTTGGTTCGCTGATGCTTCGGTAGAGTACCTTATGTTCAAAAAACAAGACTGGGTTTGGGTCTTCAAAACTTGCCAAGAGTAAGCCTTTGGCATCGGTTGGGTTAGAGGGATAGACGATTTTGAGACCTGCCACGTGAAAAAACCATGCTTCGTTAGACTGCGAATGAAACGGTCCAGCCCCAACGCCAGCACCCGTAGGCATCCTGACGACCACATCGGCGTTTTGCCCCCATCGGTAATGGATTTTGGCTAAATTATTGACTATCTGGTTGAAACCGCAGGTAACAAAATCGGCAAATTGCATCTCGACCATCGATTTGAAACCCATGATAGACAATCCCAAGGCACAACCTATGATGGCTGATTCGCAAAGCGGCGTGTTTCGGACTCTTTCTCTGCCATATTTTGCCATCAAGCCTTGTGTTATTTTAAAGACGCCGCCGTAGTCGGCAATGTCTTGCCCCATCAACACGAGGCTTTGGTGTCGGCTCATTGCCAAGTCCAAGCCATCGGTGATGGCATCGCAAAAACGTCTTTCGGTAGAGTTGTGGTTAGTTTGGGGTTTATGTTCAAGGGCTTGGTGAGGCATATAGACATCGGCGAGTTCTTGTTGGGTATTGGCAACGATTTCGGGTTGGTCAAATGCAAAACTAATGCCTTGGTCTATCTCGTTTCTGATTTCTAATTTTATGTTTTCGATGGCAAACGAATTGATGATTCCTTGGGTCAATAGGTAGTTTTGATAATTGATAATGGGGTCTTTTTCTATCCAAGTGTCAAACAGTTCTTGCGGCACGTATTTGGTTCCCGATGCTTCTTCGTGTCCACGCATTCTGAAAGTCATACATTCGAGCAAGATGGGTCGGGGATTTTGTTTGAGTTCGGCAGCCAACCGCAAGACGGTGGTATAGACTTCGAGTATGTTGTTGCCGTCGATTTGGATTGCTTCCATGCCGTATCCGATGCCTTTATCTATAAATTGTTTGCATCTGAACTGCTCGTTTGAGGGTGTGGATAAGCCATAGCCGTTGTTTTCTACCACAAAGATGAGGGGCAAATTCCAGACGGCAGCCACGTTGAGTGCCTCATGAAAATCGCCTTGCGAAGCGCCGCCATCGCCACTATAAGCCAATGCGATGTGTTTATTCTTTTTTAATAAATTGCCAAGAGCAATGCCATCGGCTACGCCGAGTTGCGGACCCAAGTGCGAAATCATGCCTACGATGTGGTGTTTGTTGGAGCCAAAATGGAAACTTCGTTCACGTCCGTTTGAGAATCCTCGTTTTTTGCCTTGAAACTGGGCAAACAATTGCCCCAGGTCCATGTTTCTTGCTGTAAAAACGCCTAAATTTCTGTGGAGTGGCAAGATATAATCGTTTTGGTCGAGTGCCAACGTTGAGCCGACGGCAATGGCTTCTTGCCCGATGCCCGAAAACCATTTGGAGACCTTGCCTTGCCGCAGAAGAATGAGCATTTTTTCCTCTATCAAACGGGGTTTTAATAGTGCTTTATAAATAAGAAGAAGTTGCTCATTTGAGTATTGTTTTCTATCAAAAATCATTGTTGGCTGTGTAGTGATTTGTTGCTTTAATTTAAGACATTTTAATTGGTCAAAATTACGTCATTAATTTGATAGTTGGGGCAGATTGTAAGGTTTTGGGTAAATAAAAGTGTTTCTACGATTACCTATCATGGTCAATAATCGAAAAATAAAAATGAACTCTGGGTAGATTTATGGTCTTTGGCATTGAGGAAAATAAAAATACGGTGTAACAATTATTAAAAAATAAAATTTTCAGTGCAAAATAATATTTTATTTCAAAGCGTTGATAGTACAGCAAAACCTTAACCCTCTCTATCATGTTTAAAAAAATCAAGTTTCACAAAATTGTAATTTTTTCGTTAGTTTGTTTGCTTGCTTCAAGTTGCTCGGTCGTTCGTCCAGGAGAAATTGGCGTAAAACAAACCCTTGGCAAACTTTCTAAAAAAACCCAAAGTTCGGGCTTAATATGGTTCAATCCATTGATTTCGAAGGTTGTCAAGACGGATATTCAGGTCAATGACATTGAATTGTCGTTGAGTTTGCCAAGTAAAGAAGGCTTGAGTGTGGTGTCGCAAATTTCTATTCTGTACAAAATAGATGACAACAGTGTTACAAAAATCATTGAAAACTTGGGTAGTGGCTACGAAGTGATTATTTCCAACGTCTTTCGTTCGGCTTCGGCAGATGTATGCTCCAAATATTTTGCCAAGGATATGCACTCTGGAATGAGAGCCGAAATTGAGAGCAGCATCAAAAATAAGATGGATGAGATACTCAAACAACAAGGCATTTTGGTGAGTGCAGTGCTGATGAAGAGCATACAATTGCCTGTTGGGCTTTCAAGTTCCATCGAACAAAAACTGCAAGCCGAGCAAGACGCTATGCGTATGGTATTTGTGCTTCAACAAGAAAGATTAGAAGCAGAACGAAAAATTATTGAAGCAACAGGAACCAAAGACGCACAAAAAATACTATCAGAAGGCTTGACCGACAACATCATAAAAATAAGAAGCATCGAAGCCTTTATGGAACTATCCAAATCGCCCAACAGCAAAATTATCATGACAAACGGCAAAACCCCATTCCTAATCGATTGACAGCCGCCCGACATATCGCCCTTTCTCGATGATGTTTTTTGATTAATGTAAACAAATACAATGTAAACATTATCCCAAGTGCAGCAGTATTTTTGTACAAGTTATTTGTTGCAAAAAACTGCTACTTTCAATATGTTAAAACACATCAATACACTTCAAATTTTGATTGCCATGACGAAAAAAATTACTTTGGTTGCACTTTTATTTTTAGGAATAAACAGCCTCCACGCCCAAACGCCCACCATCATCACCAACACCAACACCGTAACCAACGCCAACCCCACGAGATTTGTATTTGCATAAACCAGCACGTACTTTGACTTGTAGAAATTTAGCAGCAGCAACAGGCGACATGCAAAGGGTGAAACTAAAAGACGGCAAACGCAGGCGTATTTCTATCAAGGAGGCAGCACGTTTACAAAGTTTTCCTGATTTTTTTAGATTTATGGGTACAGAAACACAACAATATTACCAAATTGGCAATGCTGTTCCGCCTTTATTGGCTTGGCATATTGCAAATTCAGTTAAAAATTATTTGGATAATTCAAATTTT
>JAYWHZ010000378.1:0-6521 GCA_043777395.1 Bacteroidota bacterium | reverse complement strand
ACGTACCGATTAGGTTCAGATTTTGGGCTAAATCCATTGCCAATTGTTCGATGTGCTGGCTCGTTTGCGGGTCTATTTGTGCAGGCACAATGGTTTTATACAAGATGTGGTTGCGGTGTTCATTTTCGGCAATGGGAAAAATTTTAGTCTCGCCTCGCTCGTTTCGACACACCACGACAGAAAGTTCTTTGCTAAAATCGATAAACTGTTCGGCGACATACGTTTTATTTTCATCAAATTCATGATCTATAAACCTTTTATAATCGGCAGCATCATTAATTAAAAATTGCCCTTTGCCATCGTAGCCGCCTTGTGTCGTTTTGATGATAAACGGAAACTTCTTGGGTTCAAAACGAGGTATTTGGTGGATAGAAAGATGCTCATTTGGGATTTTAAAATAGGGTGCTATGGGCAGATTGGCATCGGCAAGGGTTTGTTTTTCGAGCAGTCGGTTTTGTGTTATTTGGAGCAATCGACTTGTTTGGGGCAATTTTTTTTCCAATTGCTTGGCGGTTTCCAAATCCATGTTTTCAAACTCATAGGTGATAATATCGCTTGTGTCGAAGAGTTTTTTTGCGGCTTGTCGGTTGTCAAAATCGGCTACTATCTGCCCGTCAGCCACCTGCCCGGCGGGGCTGCTGGGGTTGGGGTCAAGCACCACCGTTTTGTAGCCCATTTGCCTTGCGGCAATAGCCATCATTCTGCCCAATTGCCCGCCACCGAGTATGCCAATGGTCTGTTGTATCATCGTGTTTGTATTTATTTTAAATAAAAAACAAAAAAAGACAAGCACATGCCTATCTTTTTATTAAATCAACTTTTGGTTACTTTTTTGCGCTTCTATTTGTAGGCTGTGTTTGTAGTCTATGAGTTTTTTGGTCAGCACCTCGTCGTCAATGGCTAATATTTGGACGGCTAAGACGGCGGCGTTTTTGGCTCCTGTTTGCCCGATTGCCATCGTGGCTACGGGTACGCCCGTGGGCATCTGGACGATAGACAGCAGCGAATCGATGCCGCCAAGGGCGTGGGTTTTGATGGGTACGCCCACCACAGGAAGGGTTGTTTTGGAGGCGACCATGCCCGGCAGATGGGCTGCTCCGCCGGCACCAGCAATGATGACTTTGAGTCCGTTTTGCTTGGCGTTTTGGGCATAGTCGAGCATTTGGTCGGGTGTGCGGTGGGCTGAAATAATGGCTTTCTCATACGAAACACCAAAGTTTTCTAACACCTCGCAGCACGTTTTCATGGTTTCCCAATCGGTAATGCTTCCCATTATGACACCCACATTGACCAACATTTGAGTTTTTTTTTGCAAAAATACATTTTTATTTTTAAATATTGTCTTTATTGTTATTTTTTATTAATCTATCTGGTGTCAGTTCAATGTGATGGTAGAAGTCGTATAGTGAAAATATTCTTCGTTAATAAAAATTTTTAGGCTACTTTTGCCACACTAAATCAATTTAAAGACATTAAAAAGAATGATTAAAAAAATAGCCGTTGTAGGCGGCGGCACGATGGGTTTGGGCATTGCTCAGACGTTTGCTATGGCAGGTTTTGAGACTTTGTTATTTGATATTGATGCCGTTTCGTTGGCAAATGCCCAGCAGACGATAAAAAAAAACTTGGCTATCGGGGTTCAAAAAAATAAATTTAGTGCAACGCAAATGGACGACACATTGGCTCTGCTTTCGTTTTCAAACGAACTGTCGGCGGTTGTAGCCGACTTGGTTGTGGAGGCAATTGTGGAGCGTTTGGAGGTCAAAATCAATCTTTTTGGCAGCTTGAGTTTACAAAACAGCGATTTGTGTATCTTTGGTTCCAACACCTCTTCACTTTCCATTACCAAGATGGCGGCGGGCATTCCAAATCCAGAACGGGTGATAGGCATACATTTTTTCAACCCTGCCCACTTGATGAGGCTCGTAGAAGTGATTTCGGGCAGCAAAACGAGTTCGGTCGTTGCCCAATCTATTTTTGATTTGTGCCAAAAAATAGGTAAATATCCCGTTATGGTACGAGATACACCGGGTTTTATCGTCAATCGAGTAGCAAGGTCTTACTATACCGAGAGCCTTAAAACATTGGAAGAAGGCGTAGCAGATATAAAAACGATAGACCGTTTGCTCGAAAATGCGGGTTTTGCTATGGGTGCTTTTCGGTTGATGGATACCATCGGCAATGATGTTAATTTGGCAGTAACCAAGTCGTTGTTTGAGGGTTTTTTTGGTGAGCCGAGGTTCAGACCGAGCCGTTTGCAGCAGCAGAAGGTTGATGCAGGGCTTTTGGGCAAGAAGACGGGCGAAGGGTTTTATAAGTATGATTGAGTGTTAGAGTATCTTTTTTGATGTTTATCCGTTTTAGTCATTGACGGCGGCGAGTCTTTCGGCGTTTTCAGCCAATTGGAGTGCATCGATAAATTCTTGTATATCGCCATTGACGAAGTAGGGCAGGTTGTATGACGTGAGGTTTATGCGGTGGTCTGTTACACGGCTTTGGGGGTAATTGTAGGTTCTGATTTTGGCGGAGCGGTCTCCCGTGATGACCATCGTTTTGCGTTGGCTTGTGGCTTCTTCGTTTCGTTTTTGCATTTCGGCTTCATAGATTCTTGACCTGAGGACTTTGAGGCATTTTTCAAAATTTTTGAGTTGTGAGCGTTCGTCTTGACATTGGGCGACGATGCCTGTGGGCGTGTGTGTGAGCCGCACGGCAGAGTATGTGGTGTTTACGGATTGTCCGCCAGCGCCCGACGAGCAGAAGGTGTCTTTTCTCACGTCGTTCATGTTGATTTCGACGTCGAGTTCTTCGGCTTCGGGCAAGACGACTACGGAGGCAGCCGATGTGTGTATGCGTCCTTGGGTTTCGGTGGCTGGCACCCGCTGCACACGGTGCACGCCCGATTCGTATTTGAGTTGCCCATAGACTTCTTCGCCTTCTATGTTGAGTATCACTTCTTTGTATCCGCCGGCGGTGCCTTCGTTTTGGTCTATGAGTGCGACTTTCCAGCCTCTTTGCTCGCAGTATCGGCTGTACATTCGGTAGAGGTCTCCTGCAAAGATGGAGGCTTCGTCGCCGCCTGTGCCTGCTCTTATTTCGAGAATGACGTTTCGGCTATCGGTTTCGTCTTTGGGTACGAGTAGTGTTTTGATGTCTGTTTCTATCTGGTTTCGTTTGTCGAAGAGTTCGTTCATTTCCATTTTTGCCATTTCTAAGAGTTCAGCATCTTTTTCGGTTTGGAGTATTTCTTTGCAGTTGGCTACGTTGGCGAGTATGTTGGTGTATTGGTGGTAAGCCGCCACGATGGGGCTGAGGTCTTTGTATTCTTTGTTCAGTTTTTTGAGCAAGGGCAGGTTTGCAAACACATTGGGGTCTTGCAGTTGTTGGTCTATGCCTTGGTATTTTTCGTAGATGAGTTCTAATTTATCTATCATGAGTTAAGTGCTTATTTTTTAATGTTTTGGAGGGCAAAATTAGTGCTTTTTTGTTTAATGGTTTGTTTTTTTTAGTTTTTGGGTTTGGGTTAATGTTTTTGTCATCTGATTGTTTTTACTCAAACTTACCTTTTTATTCAAAATAAACTTATACCTTTGCATTTTATTTCCAAAAATGGCTTGTTTTCAATTCATTTAAGGTAAAAAAATTTTAAATTTTATTGGCTAATGATTTTAACTATAATTTTAATTTTCTTGGTAGGTTATGCTTGCATTACGCTCGAGGCACCGCTTGGCATCAACAAATCGGCTATTGCCATCGTTACGGGTGTTTTGTGTTGGACGGTCTATGCCCTTTTTAGTCCCGACCAAACCGTTGTTGCCAGTGAGTTGAAGCACCACGTGGGCGGCATTGTAGAAATCTTGCTGTTTTTGCTTTCTGCTATGACCATTGTGGAGCTCATCGATGCCCACAAGGGTTTCAATGCCATCACCAACCGCATTACAAGCACCAACAGGCGCAAATTGCTTTGGATTTTTGCCATCTTGACGTTTTTTATCTCGGCGTGTCTCGATAATTTAGCGACGGCTATCGTGATGATAACCCTGCTCCGCAAATTAATTAAACATGCCGACGAACGCAAATACTATGCCGGCATCATCATCATTGCTGCCAACGCTGGCGGTGCTTGGTCGCCTATTGGCGATGTAACGACGACGCTACTGTGGCTCGGCGGTCGAGTTTCGACGTTGGGCATCATGCAAAGCGCTTTTATTCCAAGTCTTTTGTGTATGTTGATACCCACTTTGGTGCTGAGCTTTAAGTTTAAGGGTGAGACCGAACGCATCAAAACGGACATGAAGCCTTACCTCGAAGACGAGAAAGTCAATGGCAGCAAACGCATGTTACTTTTGGGCGTTGGAGCCTTGATGTTTGCCCCAATTTATAAGACTTTAACCAATTTGCCGCCCTACATGGGTACAATGTTTGGTTTGGCGGTGGTTTGGATTACGTCGGAGCTGCTCCACGTCGATAAATCGGAGCAAGAGCGGAAGCCTTTTTCAGCCGTGGCGGCACTCAGCAAGATAGATTCGGCGAGTGTTTTGTTTTTCTTTGGCATTTTGTCGGCGGTGGCTTGCTTGGAGTCCACGCATATTTTGGGTAATCTGGCTGACCTCATGGATGCCAACGTGGGCGACAAACGCTATATTGTGATTGCCATTGGTTTTGTGTCTGCCGTCATAGACAATGGTGCTTTGGTGGCTGCCACGATGGGCATGTATCCGCTAACTGATTTTCCGATGGATAATACCCTTTGGAATTTGGTTGCTTTTTGTGCTGGCACGGGCGGCAGCATGCTCATCATTGGGTCGGCGGCTGGCGTGGCGGTGATGAGTATGGAGAAGATTGATTTTGTGTGGTATTTCAAGCACATTTCGGTGTTGGCATTTTTGGGTTATGCCTCTGGTGTCGTTTATTTTTTGGTAACGGGCAGCAGGATATAAAATGGGTTTAAGGGATTGAGAAACCGTTATTTATTTTTTTTATGCCACACAAATTTATAGTAAACATAAAACGCCAACAGTCCTAAAAAACCTGTATAAAGGTAGCCATAAGCCACTATTATGATGAATATTGCCCCTATAAAGCAGATGATGAGGGTTTTATTGACGGTGTTTTGGCTTTGCTCGGCGTGTTGTTGATTGTCGGTTCGGTCTAAGTTTTTTCTAAAAGAGATGCGTTTTTCGATGTATTCCTCGTCGCTGATTTTGCCCGAAAAATATTTTTTTTCAGACTGTTTGATGCGTTCTTGCAGGTCTTCTTCTTCGGGTTTGAAGTAGCGAGGTTGGTAGGTAAATTGCTTGTATTTGGGTGGTTTAAAAAATGAAAAAAGTGCCATTCTATCTGTATAGATTTTAAATTTTTGGTTGATTGATATGTGATGTATTTTTTTCGATTTGTTGATTGCTTTTCTGGGCTTTAATTAATAAATTGGGCGTAAAAACAATATTTTTGCTCGACCTTCCCGATGCAAAAATAACCAATTTGCTATAAAACACAGCCGCAAGCCAGACCAAATCCATCGCTATATTTTTCAAAAAATGGCGGGTATCTCGGTGCGATTGTTGGACGTTTATCTCATCAAAACCACAGTTTATCAGCACTTGCCTCGCCGAATAACTGTTCAATTGGTTCTCGTGTGTAAAATCGCCTGCAATATACAAACTCGAAAATAGTGCGTCGGCATTGGGTGTTCTAAAAATAATTAACCCATGGTCTTTCAACGACTTACGAACAAGCAACAACACTTCTACGAGTTCATCTTTACTAAAGTGCTCTATAATATCCATGCCCGAAATCACATCAAACGCACCTTCGTGGGTTTGCAGATACTGCACCAAATCGGCTTTTTCTACCTCCTCGATGCCCAATTGATGAGCAATAGCAACTTGCTGTGTACTGATGTCTATGCCTTTGAGATTGGTAAAACCGTGTGTTTTGAGTGCAGCCAAAAGCGACCCAATGCCGCAACCAATATCGAGAATGTGGGCGTTTTTGTTGTTTGGAAAAAACGGTAGTATCTCTCTTTCAAACTGCCTAAATTCGTGTTGGTATTTGGTTTCTACATCAAAATTGCGACCTGCTTGGCTCTCAAAATACTGTTCGTAAAATACTTTTCTATAATTCATAAATCTTTACTCTTCAAAAACTTCTACTTCTTTCATTGCCTTCACAAAATCGGTAAATTTATCTCTGTATCGGGTCGCTCTCACGATGTGGTTGTCTATCCAGTGGTAGTTTCCACCACGAGGTTTGTTCATCAACACAGCGTGGTATTTGAAGCCCGAATCGTTGAGCCATTGTTGGGTTACGGGGCGCAAATCTTCGGTTCTGGATGTAAAAAACGTGATAATATGCCCTTCATCATACCATTTGTTGATGGTTTGGAGAGCATCTTCAAATGGTTTGACGGTCGCCATGCGTTCGGGTTGTTCGTTGGGGACGTCTTCGCACACCGTCCCGTCGATGTCTATCAATAGATTTTTGACGTTTTGGGGCAATATTGGGCTTGCGGCTTTGCCATTGGC
>JAYWHZ010000377.1:0-6564 GCA_043777395.1 Bacteroidota bacterium | reverse complement strand
GCATTTTTGCTATCAAGTCGGGCAGGTGAATATTCGCTGTTTGATAAAAATTCATTAGGGCAATGGCTCTAAAATTGAGATTGACGGCAGATAGTATTTTTCCCAAAAAATCTTTAATCAGTTGGTTTTCAGGTGTTTCGACACAAACAAGCACCTGACACAAAAAATCGCCTTCGTAGTTGGGTATCAAAAAATCTTTTTCATTATCGTTTATTTTTTGTAATTTTGTGTCCAGATTCGAGCCTTTTGGTTCTTTTGCTGCATACAAATCGATGCCATTGTATAAGTTTTGAAACATTTTTTGTAGATAGATATTTTAGCACTATTTTTGCTTAATTGACGTAAAGTAAAACAATTTTTTTCTAAACACCATTTTTATTAATTTACCATTTGTTTTTCACTTCATCACTCTTCACCCAATAAACGCCAAACCCATGATTTTACCCATTTCGATACAAAGGTCGCCACTCTCTCGCCTGCCAAAAATTGATTTTGAGGACGTTCCCTTTGGAAAAACTTTTTCCGACCACATGTTCGTCATGGAATTTGATGGCGAAGAATGGGTCAATGCCCGTGTTGTCCCATTCCAAAACCTCTCCCTAAGCCCTGCTACGTCGGCTTTGCACTACGGTCAGGCGATATTTGAGGGCATGAAGGCATTCAGGTCGCAAGACGGCACGCCCATGCTGTTTAGACCCGAGATGAATGCCAAACGCCTTAACAAATCTGCCGAACGCCTTGCCATGCCCACCATAGACGAAGACATGTTTGTCGAAGCAGTCAAAACATTCGTTGCCATAGACCAAGATTGGATACCACCACACAACGAAACCGATTGCCTATATATCAGACCTGTTATGTTTGCCACCGACGATTTTATTGGTGTCAGAGCATCTTTTACTTATACTTTTCTTATTTTTGGCGGACCAGTTGGGGCTTATTACAACCAACCCCTGAGCGTCAAAATATCCGACCACTATGTCCGTGCTATCCGAGGCGGTGTGGGTTTTGCCAAAGCCGCTGGAAACTACGCTGCTTCGATGATGCCAGCCCAGCAAGCCAAAAAAGAAGGTTTTGGGCAATTGATTTGGCTCGATGGCGTAGAACACAAATACATTGAAGAAGCGGGAACGATGAACCTCTTTTTTGTCATCGATGGTGTACTGACTACACCCGTTGCCGAAGGTAGTATATTGGAGGGCATCACCCGAGATAGCATCTTGACACTTGCCCACGATATGAACATTCCCGTTGAGGTCAAACGAATTTCTATCAACGAAATCGTAGAAGCCTCACACAAAGGGCTGCTCCACGAGGCATTTGGGGCTGGCACTGCGGCTACCATCACGACCATCATCAACATCAACTATCTGGGCTGGGACCTCAAACTCAAACCCGCCGAAGAGCAGACCATCTCCAAAAGCATCTACCAACGCTTGGTATCTATCCGAACGGGAAAATGGGAAGATACCTTCAATTGGACGCACCGCATAGAGAGTTTGGTTGTACTCTAAACAAACAAAGGCTCAAAAAGTGATGTTGGGTTTTGGTCTTGGGTATCAGTTGTAAATGTTATTTTTATTTCTACTGAGTTTGCTGGCATATTGAATTTGTCCATTATATTAGAAATTCTTGTGATGCAATTTAATGCAGATATGTTGGTGTGGATAAATAGCAAGTCATCGTCTATTTCTCTTAGTTTATTCCAGACTTTCCCCTCAAATGTTTTGTACCTGCTTTTTAAATCAGAATTTGCATCTATTATATCTTTGAGAGAACTCCATTTTATTATAGCGTCTTCACGCTTAAATAATTCTGGCTGATTGTCAAGGATAAATTCAAAATCAAATTCTGGTTTATCTTTAAGGTATTTTAGAAATTTAATGAAAACATCTTGCCAAGTTTTAACCTCAATTACATTGCCTTGAATACGTAGTTCAATTGGTTTACTCCCTTCTACAATTTCTCCTGCATCTATGTCTAAGGGAGAAAATGAGTTGCTCTCTACCTTTTGACTGTTCCAATTGTTCGTTTCTTTGTATCGTTCTGGTAATGGAAAAGTGGCAAGAAACCAATTTATCATATTTGCTTGATGTTCTTCGATAATTTGTTCACTCCATTTGTTTCTTCTTATAATATCTAATCTATAATTGAGTGAAGACGTTTCTAATTTCCTTTTCTTTTCTTCAAATGGCTTATTGCCAATTTCGCTATTAAATTCAGTGAGCATTAGATTTCCTATATTATGGAGGTATTTTTTATGAATTTTGTCAAAATCATTGCCCAATTCATTTTTCCAATCTGTTGTTAAGGTTTGAGGCATTATATGCTCAATCGTAATTTTGGGGTTACGGAAATCGACAGATACTTTCGTGTTGTGTTCTTCTATTTTGCCAAGTACGAATTTTGAATATTGCTTTGACTCCTCATAGAAGTTCATTGTAGTTAAAGCGTTTTTTATTTCGTTATCATTGGGTAGTCTTAACTTGTAAAATATGTTAGTCAGTAATGCTAAGATTGAAGTATTTCCTTTAGATAATTCTTCAATCTTATTGCTAAATGTAACCATGTGTTTATTTTCGCCCTGTGTAAGCCCCAAAATTCTTCTCCTTATTAGATAAGTTCGTATGGTTGTTAAGGTAGAAATCAAAAAATCATCCGTCAACCTAATACCATTAACGGTGTATTGATGGTATTCTAATAGCCCTAATACAAATGGTTTAAAAGCCTCTGTTTTAATATCGTGAAAAATATTGCGAAGCAATTCCTTAATTTCTTTATCCTTAAAGTTGTTACTGGAAATTGGCTCGCTGACAATTTCTGTAATAATCCATTTATAGCATTTTACAAAGCGAACAATGTCATTGACAAAGTCGTTGTGGTTCTTCGAGAACTTTTCTTTCACAAAGTTTTTAAATTGTTGATACAATTCCTTTGTGTTACTATCATTTACAACCTTCAACGAACTTGCGGTTTTGTACTGCAAATAATCCCTAAAAAATTTTGACGTATTTTCATTAAGATTGTCTTCAATTTTCGGATGCCACGTTTTTTCGTAGATGTCCGACTGTTTTTTGCTTTCCATATTAAGCAATACAAAATTTCTCACAAGGTCGGATAGTGTGAGGGGCTTACCCAAGGAGTTGAGCGTTTCAAATATTATTTGAGGGTCTTCGCCCTTAAAAGGTCTTTCGTCGAGAAATATCACAGCTACATTAACTCTTTGAATTGCTGTAATGTAATGGTCAAATACAACGTCGGGGTTTAGTGTTTTTTTATCATTAATAAGTTTTTTGAGCAATTCATACGCAATGGTAATGAAACCAGGTAAGGTTGGTGTTTTTAGTACCAATGCTTTGTATGCCTCCCAATCTTTTGTTACTTGTTTGAGTTTTATTTTGTCTTCAAAAGAAGACGCATTGTTGGTTAAATAGTTTTGTGTAATGTAATTTTGTTTGTTTAGATCTGTTTCACAATCTCGAAGGGCTATCAAAAAAATGAGTGTTGTAGTGAGCCTTTGTTGCCCATCTATCACAACCGATTTGCTATTAAAACCATCTTTTTCGTCTTTGATTACGAGTGTGCCAAAAAAGTGCTCTAATTTGTCGTGTTGCTTCGCATCTAATTCTGATTCTATTATTCTTGAAATATCGCTAAAATATCGCTCAATTTCTGGCCTGCCCCAGGCGTACGATCTTTGGAATGGTGGAATAAAAAATGATGTTGCGCTTTGGACTAAAACGTTATTTATTGAATGGCTTTGTGTCTTCATTTATTAAGGGTTGTTTAATTGTTTTATTCTTTTCAAAGGCATAAATAAACTTTTTTTAACCACATTTATTTTTCAAAAATAAATGTAAAGATAGCCATTTTGTAGTAAAATAACATAAGTTTAGTTTTTATTTGTTTTTTTTGGTGTTAATAAAAAAAAATGTATTTTTGATTTTTATTTATAAACTTATCATCAACTAAACCCCATTTACCCAATGTCAAAAAAAATCATTCACACACTTTTGCTGTGTCTTTTGTTTGCCACGGCTGCTACTGCCCAAAAAAATCAGGGCGTTATCAAACTCAACCCAATTGGTTTTGCATTTGGTATTTTTGACCTCGGCTACGAACACAAACTCTCCGAGCGTTCTTCTTTTGAGGGTTCTTTGTCGTATGCCAGTCGTAATCTAAGGCTACTCGACCTAAAATACAATTTTTTTGGAGTAGGTGCGGCTTATCGGTATTATCTTACCAAAAAAGATTTCCCTGTGGGGTTTTATGCGTCGCCTCAGGCACGGTTTAGCTCTGGTTCGTTTATTAATTTTGGATCTCCCACAGAAAAATTTGCTGCCACCACCATCGGGCTTGTGCTGGGCTACCAAATAGTTTATTTTGATGTAATTGCGTTAGATATTGGCATTGGTCCAGGGTATGTTATTTCGGGTCTTAGCCCCGATGCTGCTTTACTTTCGCCAGGTATTGCGCCTATATTCAATTTTAAAGTGGGTTATTTTATTGGCTCAAAAAATACTGGCACAAAAAAATAAGGTAGGCAATTTCTGGTCTGTTCGGAAGTCGAGTTCTTAACAACCCAAACAAAAAGCTGTAGTGTCCCAAAAACAGTTAGCCCAAAAAACAAAGCTATAAACATTGGCAAATTTTCTATCATTTTATGCTTTTGATGGCTTAGATTTTTTTTATATTTTTTACAAAGACGGCTAAGGCATAAACTTAGACCACAACACGCCCTAAGTCCAAAAGTAATTCATTTTTTCAAATCTTAAAACAAAATCTTTGTCAGAAGCCAAAAAAAATACTACAACTCTCGCAGAGCTGTAGTATTTCTATTCATTTGATGAATAGCCAAAGCCATTCCCAAATTATTTATAACTCCGTTGGGTCAATTTTATACTTTCAAAGATTAACTCCTCTTTGTGCAAAGTCGGATTTTTGTCCACACCCTCAAACTCCCAAGCGGCTACATAGGCGTAGTCGTTGTCGTTTCTCAATGCCTCGCCTTCGTCGGTTGATGATTCGACCCTAAAATGCCCGCCACACGATTCGTTTCTGTCCAAAGCATCAACAATCATGAGTTCGCCGAGTTCCATAAAGTCTGCTACACGCATTGCCTTATCCAAATCAGGATTGAAACAATCGACGGTTCCCATTATTTTTACGTCTTTCCAAAACTCTTGTCTCAACTCTTGAACCATCTTTCGGGCTGTCGTTAAGCCTTCGGCAGAGCGAGCCATGCCACAATAGTCCCAGATAATCAAGCCCAATCGCTTGTGAAAACTCTCTACCGATTTTGTTCCTTTGATGTTAATCAACGTATCTCTAACTGCCAATGCTTTTTGTTCGGCGGCTTTAAATTCGGGCAGGTCGGTGTTGGGCAATGGCGTTGCTATCTCGTCTGCAAGGTAAGACCCAATGGTGTATGGCAATACAAAATAGCCGTCGGCAAGTCCTTGCATCAAGGCTGATGCCCCCAGTCGGTTGGCACCATGGTCAGAAAAATTGGCTTCGCCAATGGCATAGCAGCCTTTTACGGTTGTCATCAATTCGTAATCGACCCACAAGCCGCCCATCGTGTAGTGTACGGCTGGGTATATCATCATGGGTGTTTTGTAGGGGTTTTCGCCTGTTATTTTTTCATACATCTCAAACAAGTTGCCATATCGGGCTTCGATTACGTCTTGTCCAAGTCTGTTGATGGAGTCTCTAAAATCGAGATAGACGGCAAGACCTGTTTGGGCAATGCCTCTGCCCTCGTCGCACACGTCTTTGGCTGCTCTCGAAGCCACGTCTCGAGGCACGAGGTTTCCGAAGGCTGGATAGCGGCGTTCGAGATAGTAGTCTCTGTCGTCTTCTTTGAGGTCTGTTGGTTTGAGGGATTTGTTTTTGATGGCTTCGGCATCTTTTTGGTGTTTTGGCACCCATATTCTGCCGTCGTTTCTCAAGCTTTCGCTCATCAAGGTGAGTTTGGATTGGTATTCGCCCGAAACGGGTATGCAAGTTGGGTGTATTTGTGTAAAGCAAGGATTGGCAAAATAAGCCCCTTTCTTGTGTGCTTTCCAAGCGGCGGTTACGTTGCTTCCCATGGCGTTTGTAGAGAGATAGAATACATTGCCGTAGCCGCCTGTTGCCAGTACGACGGCGTGAGCGGCGTGGCGTTCGTATTCGCCTGTAACCAAGTTTTTGGCAATGATGCCTCTGGCTTTGCCGTCGATGATGACGAGTTCTTGCATTTCGTGTCGTGCAAACATTTTGACTTGTCCTTCGGCGACTTGCCTTTCGAGTGCGGAGTAGGCACCGAGTAGGAGTTGCTGCCCTGTTTGTCCTTTGGCGTAGAATGTGCGTTGGACTTGTGTGCCTCCAAAGCTTCGGTTACTCAGCAGTCCGCCATATTCACGGGCAAAGGGTACGCCTTGAGCCACGCATTGGTCTATGATGAGTGTGCTGACTTCTGCCAGTCGGTGAACGTTGGCTTCACGGGAGCGGTAGTCTCCGCCTTTGATGGTGTCGTAGAATAATCTATACACGCTATCGCCGTCGTTTTGGTAGTTTTTGGCG
>JAYWHZ010000376.1:0-6589 GCA_043777395.1 Bacteroidota bacterium | reverse complement strand
GCGTGCAGCCTACGCTGCTTTGAAGCATCGTGTAGATGGTAGAATCGGAGCGATAAGGTAGCGTAAACGCATTACAAATATCATCGTTGGTTGGGCGTGCCGCAACGGTGAAACTACTTGTGCTATCTGGGCAAGAAACCGTACTTACGCTATTTTTAGCCACGACAGCCACATAGTACAATGCACCTCCGGTGAGCGGACTTGCAGCTGGTACGGTGTAGCTCGTGCCAGTGGTGTTGCCTACCAAGGTAGCAGGTGGATTCACAACATCTAAATATACGTCGTAGTTGGTTGCATTGGTAGCCGAAGGCCAACTGATGGTCAATAATGGACTTTGGTCAATGGCTCCGTTGGCAGGAGTTCTGCTCATTTGCCTAACGCAAACGGTTGGTGGTGGCGGAGCGACGGTTGTGAAAGTGCGTGCGGTTACATCGCAGCCCGTAGATTCGCCAATGATATTGACACCTGTTACATACCAATAATAAACCGTACTGTTTGTCAATGAACTTGCTGCTGGAATGCTGTAAGACGTGGTTGGAGCCGTAACCGTAGCCAGAAGGGTTGTTGGTGGATTGGTTGTACCCAAATATACTTTGTAGCTCGTGGCACCTACAGATGATAGCCAAGACAAAGTAGGATTGATGCTGACAGTGGTCGAAGCGGCAGCCGGTGAACTCAACGTTGGGCAAGTTGGCGGTACAGATGGTGTGGCATCATAGACACAAATACCATTGAACGTACCAGTTCCACCTGCATACCTCCAAAAACGCAAGTAAATGGTTTCACCTGCTACCAAGCCTGTTAGTATTCCTGCACCAGCACCATTGAACCAAGGCATGGCAGAGTGTGTACCCGTTGGACCGCCGTCGTCGTCGCACGAGATTTGTGTGAGTGCATCTGAACACCCATTTGCAGACCGATAGGCTGTCATGCCACCATCTGTGATGGTACCAGCATAACTCTCAATGGCGACAATACCACTTGTTGGCACTACAAATTTGTACCATACATCTAACCATGCACTACCCGAACAGGTTGGTGCTGGGATATTGGCACCTGTGGATGCTGCTGCTCCAACGGTGGTGCTGGGCGTTTGTGTACATGAACCTTGAGCCGCAACTACGTTGAGTGTGATAGCACCGCAGGGTGCATCGTTCGGGATGGGTGTATTGAATGTAAACGGACCTGCCCAAGGGCTTGTGGAGCCACCGCCGCAGTCGGTTTGTACATAATATTGGTAAGCTGTTCCCGGCGTGAGACTACTCGCTACGAAGCTTGTTGCTGTGAGTCCAGAGTTGGTTGCTGTTGGTGGAAACGTGAGCGGGCTTGCACCAATTGCTAAGTTAAAAACATTACCAGAGCTGGAAGCCGTCCAGCTCAAATCTGCACCCGACTGTGTGATGTTGGCTGCCGTCAAAGCGGTTGGAGGCAAGCAAGCAGGTGGAGCGGTTATGTTGATGATGTAATCTTCGGTTTCACCGTAGGAGCTGTTGCCGCCATTGCAGGGTTTTGTGGGTATGCCACCTGTGCCTGCCACGATTGGCGAGTCATCGCCACCACGAATACGCATGGCTGTTTGTCCTAAGAGTGCTGTTGCAGGTACGCTGATTGGTACGGAAACGGTTGCACTTGCACCAGCAGCGGTTGTAGATACAAATATTTCTTCGCCTGCATCGTCGTAGTCGCCGTCTTGATTGTAGTCAATCCATACGCCATAGTGCTGTGTGCCATCGGTACCAAAAGTGATGGATACATTGGCAGAGCTGCTCTGTGGTATATTTGGTACTGGTAAGGTAGTAAAAAACGTAAATCCTGCGTTGGTGGTGGTTGTGTTGTTGAGTGCACCGAGTGTTACGTTGGTGATGTTGTCTACTGCTCCGCCTATTGAGTGTACTGGCACACAGTAGCTCAGTATGTTGTTGGTGGTGAAACTATTTATGGCACAACCTGTGGCATCGCCGTTGAGATTTTTGGCAATAACTTGCCAGTAGTAGGTGGTGTTTGCAGCCATTAGTCCTGTGGCGTAGCTGGTGCCTGCCTGTGCTGGACTTACCAAGGGTGGTGTGGGCGATGTTCCAAAATAAACATCGTAGGTTGTGGCACCGCCGCCATTGTTCCAGGTGAGTGTGGTGGAGCGTGGCGTGGTAGCACCTGTTGCAGGTACGAGAGCAACGGGGCAGCTTGGCGGCGTGAGTGATGGCTGAGCCATCGAGAAATCATCGACATAGACGTAATAGTCTCCCGCTGACCAGATGGCTCTGATTCGGACTTGAATGGTAGAGCCACTTGGCACGTTTGCACCTGGCACCACGGCTGTGATTGTGGCACAGGTATTGGCTACGATGTGGTTTGTGCCATTGACTTGATTGGCACTTATCCACGTAGTACCTGCATTGATGGTGTATTCGAGGTCGATGGTACCCCAACCGTTTGGTGTGGCTACCGTTGCAGCACTCCAATTGACGACCTTGTACTTGTAGCTCAGTGTGAGGTCTTGTCCGTTTGAGCCTGCTTGTGCTGGTGCGGTGAGTACTGCGGTTGCAGCGCTGCTGTAATTATTTTGTCGGAAGGAGTTTCCTGCACAAGCTTGGCTGGCGGTTCCTGACCATAAGCCTGTGGTAGCGACCCAGCCTGTGGGGAGCGTCGTACTTGCATTGAAGTCGGTGCTGTAGCTGACTTGTGCCTTAAGTCCTAAGCACGTGGTGAGTAGGAACAATGAGAGTAGAAGAAATTTTTTCATCATTTTTTTTGTTAAGAGATACTTGATTATGAGTTTATGGGTTAGGCTATGGGTTTATTTTTCAATTTTGGCACAAGGTGTGTTATTTTGACCGATAGCAGATTGAATCTGAGCGTGAATATACTATTTTTTATTTAATTGTTGCTTTATTATTAATTTTTATTTAATTTATTGTTTGTTTTTTAATGATTTTTTGGTTTGTGTTGTGATTTTAGAAGCTATGGTCTCCTGCCACGACGCCGGATTTTTGGAAGTCGAAATACCAGCCATTGACGAAAGGGTTATCGGCGATGCAAGTTACCCATCCGGTTTGGTTTTGGAGGAATTGTTGGAGTTCGGGGTCTTTGAGTATCTCGATGGTATGCTGCCCAAAGGGTTTTAGGTCGAAGGCTCTGCCGAGAGTCTGGTTGTCGTTTTCACGGTAGAAGGTGATTTGGAGTGTAGCGTTTTGCTTGTAGATTTTTGGTGTTCCGGCGTTTGTGAATACGATTTTGGATTGGTGATGGTTTAGAATTGGAGCCCATTTGAATGTTCCTTTTTTTTGGAGTACGTTTGGGTTTCCGATTTGGGAGTTGAAGCAGATGTTTGTGGGCAGGTCGATGTTTTGTTTCTGGGTGCCGATGTTGAGTCCAAATTTGAGTCTTGTTGGGATATGGTTTTTATCTATCCAGTTTTTGATTAGGTTCACGCCTTTGATTTGTTCGAGTTGTGTTTTGGAGAAATTATTTGCCAGTATCTCTTTAAATTTTAGGGTAAAGAGTTCTTTATTTTGGGTTTGAATGTATTTGTAGTGGAGCAATTGTGCAACAAACTGCCCGTTTTCGTCATAGAATATCATGTCGATGGTAAATTCGGAGGGCGAGTAGATTGGGTAGAATACCAGGTCTGTGTATAGGTTTTGCTCTATAAACAAAGGTATAAAGACGGAGCTATCGTTGAGTTCTTCGCTGCTTCGACTCCAATAGGCATTTTGGTCTTTGACGTCCGAACTGTCGTAGTAGGTATGGGTGATGCTAAGGGCTTTTTTGTCCGACTGAAAATTTCCCGCCAAAAAACGTGGAAAAAAGCCCTTGAAATTGTGTCGGAGTTTGATGGCTCCTTTCTTGCCTTTGAGGATGGCTTTGAGGTCTATGTGGTCTTTGAAATGAACGACGAGAGTTTGATAGGGTTTGAGGTCTTTGAGTGTGATGATGCCTTCGGACGTTTGGTTGTCTTCATCTACGATGGTGTAGTGTACGATTTGTTCCGATGCCGCAAAGATGCCATTGACGAAAGCAAAGAAAGGCGAAAATTGTGTATCGGATTGAATATCGAAGCCACATTCTGGCACAGAGTAAGCATCGTTTTCCTGCAAATCTTCTATGTCGTTGTAGATTCTGCCTGTGGTATGCACGGAAGTACAAAAATCATCGTTAAAATAATTAATCACAAAAGCAGGGTAGGGGTACACCAAATCACGGGTAGAGAAAATCTCCAATTCGAGCGAACCCAAAAAATCGCTATCTGCCGACAGGTTTGGCGTTAGGTTTATGAGGTCTGCCAGATAGATGCTGGCTGCTTTGGGCGTGTCGACCACGATGCTCTGACGCAAAAGCAAGACACCAGATTGGCTGCGAAGCGATATGAGGAGTTGGATTTCGGGAATGTGGCGTTTGAGCAGCCAATAACCCATATACAACACTCGGGAAGAAAATTGGGCGTTGTGCATCACCGGAAAGATAGCCGACGACCTAAAAATAGGTTTACGAAGCAGCGACACACTTTCGCCAATGGCATGTGTGGATTCTAAATGTTTTTGATAGGTTTTCATGTAAGTTTAAAAACAAAGTTTTAGTTTAAGAATTGAATATATTATTTAAAGAAACCAAAAATATTAAAATAAATGATTTAGAAATCAAAAATACAATTAAAAAACTATTTCTTTCATTTTTAAATCAAAAAACTTGTCCCAACCGCTGTTCAATGCCCCATATTTCTAAAATTTGGCTTGCCTCGATGGTAAAATTGGGAAAGTTAGGGTTTTCGGTTCCAAACGTCAAAACCGCTTTGTCGCTGTGTAGCAGCCGCCGGGTCAAGATGCGTTGGGGGCAAACGACGGTGTAGATGAGCCGATTTTGGAGTTTGTCGGGTGTGGTTTTGATGCCCAGCACTACGTCGCCATAAAAAATCCCCGAGTTGTTAAAGTTCATCTCATTGCCCATGTGTTCAAAGGCACGAAAGGCAATGCGGCTGTCTAAAAAAGGCAGTTTGAGTTCGGTCAGGCTCGATAGATATTGCGGGTCTCCAAAGGCTTTGATATAATGGACGTAATCCGAATTTTGAACCAGCAGGAGTTTGTTTTGGGTCTTTTGGGGGTCCAGATCGAGGTCTTTGGTGAGCAAATCGTCCAAACTGACATGAAAATGCTTTGCCATTCGCACCAATAGGTCTATTTTGGGTTCGGCACGCTCTTCTTCGTAAGCCCCAACGGCAGGCCTGGAAAGGTCGAACAAGTCGCCAAATTTTTGTTGATTTACGTCCAAAGACTGCCTCAATGCTCTGATGTTTTGATGAATGATTGCCACGTATCTGGAATAAAAAAAATGAAAATAGAGTAGATTAAAACTTATAGTAGGGCGAAATCATCAAATAAACCACCACGCCAGTCGATGTTACATAGAGCCAAATGGGCATGCTGAACTTTGTCAGGCGTTTGTGGGCAACAATCTTGCCCGTCAAGCCATAATAGAAAGACATCAGCACCAAAGGCAAAACCACCGCAGCCAAAATGATATGCGAAATTAAGATGCCCAGATACAAGCCACGCAGCGGATTGTCGGCGGGAAACCTCGTTTCGACCCCAAAGGCATGAAAAATGATATACGAAACCAAAAAAATGCTTGATAAGCCAAACGCCGTGAGGTTGGCAGCCTTGTGGGCTTTGATGTTTTTTTGGCGAATCTGGGTATAAGAATACACCAACAGCAAAAAACAAGTGCCATTCAAAACGGCATTCAACTTGGGCAAAAACTGCACAAAACTTGGGGCATCAGCCGCCTTGGGCATGAGCGACAGCAACGCCACAACCCCAAAAACAACCACCGACACAACGGCAATACTTCGTAAAATAAATTTATCTGTCATAAAAAATAAGTAATAATTTGAACACCTAAAAAAAGTAAAAATGACCCCAAAGCCAACACCAAAAACCTTTATTTAAACCAACATTCTGAACCCAAAAAAGTTGGGATAGAGACCGATGAAAAAGACGATTTTTGAAAAAAAAAACCAACATATGCCAACATAACACCATATTTCAAAATAACACAATGTAAGAAAACGCTGCAAAGTTAATATAAAAACCCAAAACTCAAAACTTAAAACACAAACTTACCACAATCAAAACACCAAAAAACAACCCTAAAACCCAATTTTTAAGCCCAAAAAAATATTTTAACCAAAAAAAAACAAAACCAATCCCTTTAAACCCAAAAACTCACAACGTGAGATATTTCATTTACAAGGTCTTTTTGAACCCAAAAACCGCCATACCTTAGCCAAAGTAAAATGAGACAGAAAAACATCAAAAACCAACCACATCATTTTGCAAACTAAAAATCATTTATTAACAAAAAAAAACACCATCCACAATTTAAAAAAGTTTACGGAAATGAACACTTTAAATTCCCTTTTTAAAAACAGTTTAAGATTAACTGTCTTTATGCTCCTTGTCAATGTCTTTTCAGCCTCGGGGCAGCAGGTTCAGCTCAATGAGTTTCCCAAAAAACTGCAGCTCTACCCCCGAAACCCAATCAACAACCGAGGCATCATTGCCGTCTCGGGGCGTATGCTCACCGCAGGCTACACCAG
>JAYWHZ010000375.1:0-6645 GCA_043777395.1 Bacteroidota bacterium | reverse complement strand
TTTTCGGTTTTGGTTGTTATAGTCTTCGAGTGCCAAAGCCTTTGGGGTGTATAAACCCTTGCTAATGAGCGTGTTGTATTTTTGGTTTAATCGGTTTGCGACGATGTATTTTTCAAATGGAATCCATTGTTTTTTAAATTCGGCGTTGTTGTCAATGTCTTTGAGCAGCGATATGAGTTGATTTCTATTAAACTCGCCTGTTTTGGGGTCTGTAAAGGCTTGTTTGAGTTGTGGGTCTATGTTTTTGCCTGCCACCATGTCGAATAGTTCGGCTTGGCTGATGGCAAGTCCGAGTTGTTCATATTCTTTGTTGAGGAGGTTTTCACGCACCATATCCGTCCATATTTGGTCTCTGAGTTGCTGTGTGCTTGCTTCGTCTATGGGTGTGTCGGCGGGGCGTTGTTGGTTGGCGTTGAAGGTTGCTTTGGCGGTGGTCATCTTGTCGTCAAATGTTTGTAGAGACACTTGTTGCCCGTCGATTTTGCCCAGTGGCTTTCTTTCGTTGCCAAACAAAACGGAGGTGTTGCCCGTAAAAATATCCATTGCCAAGAATCCAATCAAGGCGAGTGCTATAAATCCGACAACAAAACCTGCTGCTCGGTTACGAATTCTGGTGATAATTGCCATTTATTTCTATTAAATTAATTGGTTTAAAGTTTTTTTTTAAATTGGGACGGTGCGTTGCTACAACGCTTAAAATTTTATATAAAAGTCTGCAAAATTAGCAAATTGTTTGTAATTTTACAACTAAATCACTCACTTTTATTTCAAATCGTTCTATTTTGATGTTTTAACCGCTTTAAAAGATTTTTCAAAGGCTTTATTTTTAATCTTTTTATCGTTTTTAATTCAGATTCTTATTCAAAATTGGGCTTGTTTTCAAACAATTGATTGGTTTTGATGTTTCATTCTGTTAAACCATCACCACATGCAGCCATGACTATTTTTGACCAAATAAAATCCATCTTTTCCCAAAAACAAACCCTTGCCACGCCTTTTGTCCAAGAAAACATCGTGAGAACCGACCATTTTTTGACCGACTTCGCCCATTGGCAAACCACCTCTGGCTCCCGAAAACTCATTGCCCACCTCAGCGGGTTGTTTCATTTGGGCGACGACCCGATAGCCAGCCAAAAAACCGTCGTCTTGCTCAATACGCCCCAATCTGTGGGTGTGTTGTGGTATGCCCAGAATCGATTTTCGAGCGTAGAGTATGAATTTTTGTTTGATTATTTGGCACTCCAATTTAAGACCGTTTGCCCGGAGTATGTGCTACAAAATTCGGATAGAAAAGTGTTTGTAGATGCCCAAAAGACCGAAGAAACGTTCAGATACTACTTCAAACCTCGACTTCGCAACAACATCAGCGAGGCGGGCATCGTCAATCAGTGGTATGGCAATGTGATTTTGGAACTCAAAAAAGTGAACCAATCCGTTGTCTGCATCAAAATCCAATGCAACGTCTATTCGGATAGAAACTACACGCAGCCGATGGATTTTAAGACCTTAATTGCCCTTCTTTTGGTTTAATGCGTTTGCCGATTTTGCTTGTTGGGTTATGATTTTGGTTGGTTTTTGCGTTCGTTGTCCACGTCTTCGTAGGCTCCTCTGACGATGTTCCAGCTTGCTATCGTAGCCAAACTGACTACAACGAGCATGTCCAGATAGCTCACATTGGCGTGAGCCATATAACCTTTGTATATGATAAACACAACGTAGGCTGCCGATGCGGCAATGGCTGCTGAGCCTATTTTAAATTTTAGAGACATATCGTTTGATGTATTATTTTTGATGGTTTGTGGATTGTGTTTATAGATGAATCACTTCGCCATAGGCGGCGGCGGCGGCTTCCATGATGGCTTCGGACATGGTTGGGTGTGGGTGAACGGATTTCAAAATTTCGTGTCCTGTCGTTTCTAAGTTTCGAGCCACGACGACTTCGGCTATCATTTCGGTTACGTTGGCTCCTATCATGTGAGCGCCGAGCCATTCGCCATATTTGGCATCAAAAATCACTTTAACGAAACCTGCATTTACGCCTGCTGCACTGGCTTTGCCCGATGCCGAGAATGGAAACTTGCCTATTTTGAGGTCGTAGCCTGCGGCAGTGGCTGCTTTTTCGGTCATGCCTACCGATGCTATCTCGGGCGAGCAGTAGGTGCAGCCCGGTATGTTGCCGTAGTTGAGTGGGTGTACATTGTTCATGCCGGCTATTTTTTCGACACAGATGATGCCTTCGGCAGAGGCTACGTGGGCTAAGGCTTGTCCTTTGGTTACGTCGCCGATGGCATAGTAGCCTTCAATGTTGGTGCGGTAGTAGTCGTCGGTTACAATTTTGCCTTTGTCTGTGGCAATGCCCACTTGCTCCAAACCGATGTCTTCGATATTGGCGACCATGCCTGCTGCCGATAGCACGATGTCGGCTTGTAGTGTTCGTTCGCCTTGCGGTGTTTTGAGTGTTGCGGTGCAGCCATTGGCTGATGTTTCTACTTTTTCTACTGAGGTGTTGGTGTAGATGTCGATGCCTGCTTTTTTGTATATTTTTTCGAGTTCTTTCGATACGTCTTCGTCTTCGACGGGAACGATGTTGGGCATAAATTCGACGATAGAGACTTTGGTACCCATGGTGGCATAGAAGTAGGCAAACTCTACGCCGATGGCACCCGACCCGATGATTATCATGGATTTGGGTTGGGTTTCGAGGGTCATTGCTTTTCGGTATTCGATGACTTTTTTGCCGTCGATGGGAATATTAGGCAGTTGTCTGGCTCTTCCTCCTGTGGCAATGACGATGTGTTGGGCGGTATATTTTTTAGTTATTCCGTTGGCATCGGTTACGTCTATGGAGCGTCCTTTGTTGATTCTTCCATTGCCTGTGAGGACTTCGATTTTATTTTTTCGCATGAGGAATTTGATGCCGCCGCTCATTTTGTCGGCTACGGTTCGGCTTCGTTTTACTACGGCGTTGAAGTCGTGTTTGGCATCGGCAACGGTGATGCCGTAGTCTGCTGCGTGTTTGATGTATTCAAAGACGTTGGCACTTTTGAGGAGTGCTTTGGTGGGTATGCAGCCCCAGTTGAGGCAGATGCCGCCGAGCGATTCACGTTCGACGACGGCGACTTTCATGCCGAGTTGTGCGGCACGAATGGCGGCGACGTATCCGCCTGGTCCTGTTCCTAAGATGATGATATCGAAGTCCATATTTTTTATTTGGTGTGTTTGAGTTGGGTGTGTTTTGGTATTTTAATGAGTTTATTATTCTAAGCGAATATTATGCTGCAAAGTTACGTTATTTTTTTTGGTGGTGTAGATTTTTAGTTTTGTTCATCAAAATCATTGATAGGTTAGTTTTAGTATGCCCTTTTTTTTTCTTTTGTATGCTGGTATGAGTATTGTTTTTTGGCTTGCTTGTTTGGCGAGTTGTGGTTGAATGGTCATGGCGGTTGCTTCGGGGTTTACGATTCGGCTTGGGAGCAGTTCGCCGGTTGCCGAGACATCAAACTGCATGACGTTGGCTTGGTATCCGTTGTCTTCGTTGTAGATAAAGGCGAGTCGGTCTTTGAGTTGGAGCAGTGCAAACGATGCGTTGGCATCGAAGTCTCGGTAGGTTTGCGATTTTGGCACGATTTGCTCCCAGTCTGTTGTACCGTTTGGGTTTATGGACAGCACGATGATGTCGTCGTAGTGGTAGTAATATACGTTTCGGGGCATTGGGGCGTAGCCCATGTTGTATTGCATATAGACTTGCGTGGTTACGTAGTAGCTTTCGGCAACGATGATTAGACCGCCGTCGGTGCGTGCGATGAGTTTTTTGAGGTCGTAGTTGGCGAGTTCTTTTTGTTTTTTAATGTTTTTCAGTCCTTCAAGTTTTACGATGAAGTTTTGCGAAAAGTGTTGTATGCTTGTGTTTTCGGGTTCGAGTGTTTGGGGTATTATTCGGACTACGACGGTGCCGGCGCTGGTGTTGCTGGTGCTGTTTTTTTCGGAGTAGAGTGCAGCCAAGAGTATGCGGTGGTTTTGGGTGTCGTAGGTTATTTTTGCTTTATTGATAAAGAATTTATCGTTTACAAATTTAAATATTTTTGTTTGTTGGTTGGTGTTCAGGTCTATTTTGTGAACGTTGAATGCCACTCTGCTTGGGTCGTTTAGGCGTTTGGTGTCGTCTGTGGTTTTGGTCAGTGTGTAGAGGTTGTTGGTGCTGTCTATCTGGTAGCCCAAAATGGTATTTTGGGTTTTGTCTGCGTCTAATAAAACGAGTGTGTTTTCGTTTATTTTTTGCAGGCTGTCGTCGAGAATTTGTGTGGTGATGATTTGTTTGTCTGGATAGATTTGGTGTTCGTGTGTGGCGGTGAGTTGGCTGGTGTTGTTGTTCAAAACCAAAAACTTGGATTTGGATTTGGACACAATGTTTTGCTGGTCGAAGATGGTTGTGGGCTGGTCGAGTGTTTTTTGGTGGTCTTGGTTGTCTATTATTCGGCAAAACAAACCGTGTCGTTCGCCAAAACCATCATACATAGAAAAAAATATTTTGGTTTGTTGGTTTTGGATGATGGTTTTTTCGATGGTAACATCTTTTTCGTCAAGCTCCAAATTTTTAGACCAAATCTGATTGTATTTGAAGTCGTATTTGGTTAAAAAATAAACTTTGTTTGAGCGTTCTAACGTATAGATGCCTTTTTGGTCGGTGCCAACTATCTCGGTGGTTGCAGACTTGGCGTTGTCGCCGTTGTAGGGTAAAAATTTTGCCGTTTGGGCATTGGCTATCCAGCCGTTTGAGACACAAAACAGCGCCGAAATCAAGCCATTAATCCATCTATTTTTCATTTTTATGGTCGTTTTTTTTAATTTAAAGTTCAAAAATCCAAACTCAGCGAGAGATAATAAACAGGCTTGTTGGTATAGTTGTCGTCTATGCCCCACGCCACGTCGCCCCTGATAAAATAGCCAAAAAGCCTTGTCCTCAAACCCGTGCCGTAGCCGACCAATATCGGGTTTTTATTGCTAAAAACGGTTACACTTACTGGACCTCTCTCAAAAATCTGCGTATTGAATGGGTTTTCTTGGCTAAAAGGATTCAGACCGCTCCATGCCGTACCAACATCGACAAAACCCACGACCTGAAAGTTACGGAGAAAATCGCTCGATAGTGGCGATTTTGACAGGTAGCTCACGATAGGAAGCCGCAGTTCGGAGTTCCACACGGCGTAGTTGCTGCCGTTTCTTGCGTTTTGAAAGAAGCCACGCATGTTGGTTGCCAAGGCTCTAAATGCAAAGTTTTGGTTGGCAGGAATGGCGAGTTCGCTGTTGTATTTTGGCAGCAGCCAATTATCTACGCCGCCCATGAGATACAATATTTTTTCACGCCCTATGGAGGCATTAGCCACCAATCGGTTTGCCCAGATGATGTTTTTATGAATTTTGGTGTAGTTTCGGACATCAAAGCCCACGATGGCACCCATCTGCGTGCGGTTGTTGAGCGAGGCATATGTTTCTGCAAATATTTTCCAGCGGGTGCCATACAAGATGTTAAGTTGTTTGACGGTGGTGTTGTCTTTGACGAGTTCTACTCGGGTACCGAGCCAGTTGTTAGAGATGCCTTTGGTTTTGAGCCGGGCAAGGTCTGTGGAGAGCAGTTCAAACCTATCGTGCCTGTAAATGTTGTTCCAGTGTATAGAGAGTTGTGGGTTTATGGGATAGACCACGCCCGCCATGAGTTCGTAGGTTGTGGTTCGGATAACGTCGTTGTCCACAAAATCGGTTTGGCGTTGTTGGTGAAAGACCAGTTTTTTGTCCAATCGTTTGTTTAGGTTTTGATACATCAAGAAAAAAGCGTTGTTTCGCAGGTCGGTAGAAATACGAACGCCGCCGCTAAACTTCGTGTTTTCAAACAAATCCGACGTAGAAGCCATCGCTACAATGCCGGGTCGTTGGGTTAGGTTGGTGGCGTTGCTGATAAGAAACGTCGGTAGGTTGTTTGGCATCAATGAGGCACCCACTTGGGTAATAAAATAATCTGCCGAGAAACTCGTGCTGTAATATCTGGTTTTGGCTGTTCTGAATTGGTCTTTTTGGTCTTTGGGCTGCTCTATTTTGTCGATGCCTTCGGCTGCCGTCAGGCTATCTAAGGGCATAAAATCTGTTTGAATCTGAAAGGTGTAGTGTTGTGGTAGAGTGTCTATTTTTGGGGTTTCGGTTTGTGCAATAGAGTCGTTTGTTGGGGTTTGTTTTTGTGTTGAAATGAAGATAACGTCGCTTAGTTTTATTTTATTTGTTTTGAGGTCTTGTATTAGTTTGAGTTCTTGTGCAATTCGGAAGGGTGTTTTTTCGGGTGTTGTGGCGTTGCTTTCATCGACCAGCAGGCTGTCTTTGGGCAATCGGCTGAGGTTTATTTTCAATTTATTTTTGTAGAGCATCAAATCCAGAAACACTTTATTTTTAGGATTAAAGACATTCCATTCTATGTTTCGAGCCATGTTGCTTGCCACCTGATAGTAGGCGGTATCTTTGTAAATGGGCTTGATGACAATGTTTTTTTGCAGTGTTTGAGGGTCTGTTGTGGTTGTGGTATCCAATTTTCCCGTATAAATGCTGTCTATCTCACAAAAATATCGGTTATATATCCCATTTTCATCGCTCAAAAATGCA
>JAYWHZ010000374.1:0-6662 GCA_043777395.1 Bacteroidota bacterium | reverse complement strand
AAAAAATTTAAGGATATTTGTACCGAAAAAACCCTCGACTGCATCAAAAACCTCGTACAAAACGAAGGCTTTGAGCCCAAAGACATCTGCTTGTTGGTGCTTACAAATTCTGAAGGCAACACACTCGGAAAATACTTAGTAGAACACGACATAGACGTTATTTCGAGCGACTCGCTGTTTCTGGCAAGCCATCAATATGTGCAGTTTATGGTCTCTATGTTTGAATATCTCAACAACGGTCTCAATACCATTGCCAAAAATAATATCTTGCATTTCTTAAAACACGAACACCAAAAAACAATTACCGATGCCCAAATGATGGATTTATCGGTCGGAAAAACAAGCGAATTTAATAAAAAACTCATAGAACTCGGCTACGACTTCAAAATCAGAACCCTCAAAAACCTACCCATCTACGAACTCGCCGAGACCATCGAAAGGGTTTTTGACCTCAACCCAAAGGGCGACAACTACTTGCAGGCAATCTTGGACTTGATACATCAGTTTTCTGAAAAAATAGGCGGCACGATGGAGCATTTTCTTCAATATTGGACACAAAAAAAAGAGAAACACAGCCTCCAAATGCCCGAAAACGCCAATGCAGTGCGTGTCATGACTATTCACAAGGCAAAAGGCTTGCAGTTTCCGGTGGTCATCATACCGTTTTGCGACTGGGAAACACTCGAAACCAAAAAAGCCACCCTCTGGAAAATAGACCACCAAAACCCAAACATCAAACCACTCAACGTCGTGGCATTGGGCTGCAACAAAGACATGGAAAAAATTGCTGAACTCAAAGACCTCTACAACACCGAAAAAAATAAAACCTTTCTTGATGCCCTCAACATGCTCTATGTCGCTTTTACACGCCCCGAAGAACGCCTTTATGTCTTTACACACACAAAACCTTATAAGGAAAACGACATACCGCATAGCAAAGTGAGCAAAATAATCAAAAATTTTATCGAATACAACTATCCAAACCAACTAAGAGACAATGTGTTGGAACTCGGCATAACCACAAGACCCCAAAAAACACCCAAAAACACCAACCAACAACAAAAAATAAACTATCTGCACTCAAAAGACTGGCAAGGACTCATTCAGATGACCGAAAACAGCCGCCAATATTGGAACTCTACAACCAAAACCGAAGAACTATCGGACGAAGACCTACTATATCGTCTCCTGACCACCACACAAACCCACGCAGACCTGCCCAAAAACCTCCAAAAACTCGTCTTTGAAGGCTGGATTGCAGAATCGAAAAAAACAGAACTCGAACAACGCATCAAACACATCACCAACCAAACCCAACTCAAACCCTACTTCGACGGCACGTTTATTACAAGGCTCAAAAGCAATATTATATTAGACGACAAAAGCGTTTTTTTAGCCGATAGGCTCGTTGCCAATGCCAACCAACTGACCATCATCGTGTGTCAAAAAAAAGAATTATCCAAAAAAGAAAAACAAGAACTCAGCACCCTAAAACAAAAATTGGGCAACCTACACACCACCTTTCAGCACACAACGCTGCTGGTCATCGACCTAAAAACCAACTCGGTAGAGACCCTGCCCTAATCCAATAAAACACCCGATGGGTGCGTCTTAAATTGCCAACGAAAAATAAAAACAGTTTTTATTCCTTACTTTTCAAAATAAATACATAAATTTGCACCAAGCAAACGCAATATCATAAGGTGTGATATAAACTAAACTTCGTCGTACCAATTGCCCAGAAGTCAAAAAATCTGATTTTTAGCCAATTTATTGACCAACATACCCATGATACCTCAAAGTTTAGACCAAACCATAAAAGTGATGCTCGTCGATGACAGTCAGCTGTTTATCGATGGGCTTTCGGCGTTGCTAAGAAGCGAAGAAGACATAGAGGTCGTGGCAGAAGCAGTACGCAAGCAAGAGGTCAAAATCGTGTTGGACGAAGAGCAAATCGATGTCTTGATACTAAACCTAAGCATGCTCGATATGTCTGCCTATGAATTGGTAACAAACATCAAAATTTACTCGCCCAGCACCAAAGTTTTGGCACTGACGATGTACACCGACCAGCAAATTATCCATTCGTTTATACAAGTGGGCATAGCAGGCTATGTCATGCGGAGCGTTGGCAAAGAAGAGCTGCTCAATGGCATCAGAACCATTGCCAAGGGCGATTTTTTTTATCCCCAAGGTGCTACCCGCCGCATACTCAACGGTTATGGCGGTGCTTTTGTTGCCAAACAAAAACCTCTGCTTTCGGCTCGTGAGATAGAAATCGTCAGGTTGATAGCACAAGAATTTAACAACGCTCAGATTGGCGACAAACTTTTTATTAGCGAACAAACCGTTCAGACACACCGAAAAAATATTTTTAGAAAAACGGAGACACACACCGTCATAGGCCTGTTGAAATATGCCTACGCCAATGGATTGGTGTCGGCGTGAACTCAAAAAATGGTTGGGGGAGAAACAAAAAGCAGAAGGGTTTTAAAACTGCTTTAAAAAAAAGTGGCAAGTTAAGTACATCGCACCGCATCGACCCAATGCCTTTGCTTTGTTCCCAACCTGGAGGATTATGAGGAGCTGGTCGTGTACCACTTGCCGCTGCAAAGGTACGACATTCTTTTGTATTTCAAAAAATATTTGCTTAAAAAAATCTGTTTTTTTGATTTGTGGGGATTGTATTGTTTTTTTAATCAAAATACTGCCCTTCTTCTATTTTTTTGTTGAGCATTGGGTTGTCGCTGCCCAATGTTTTGGCAAGTTTCCAGTTGTTTATGGCTTGTTGGGCGTTGCCGAGTTTGTATTGAATGTCGGCGAGGTGTTCGGTCAGTGTGGCGTTGGCGTTGCCGGCGATTGTGATGGCTTTTTCGATATAGATTTTGGCTTTTTCATATTGTTTGCTTTGAAAAAGCACCCAAGCGTAGGTGTCCAAAAACGAAGCATTGTTGGGTTCTATGGTCAATGATTTTTGAGACATCTGCTGGGCTTTTTCGAGGTTTGTTTTTCTCATAGACAGAAAGTAAGCATAGTTGTTGAGTACCATGGCGTTGTTTGGTTTGGCACTTAGGGCTTGGTCGTAGGCGTTGTCGGAGCGGGCAAACTGTTGTAGGGCGTGGTGGCTATCGCCCAAAATGGCATAAAATTCGCTCAACAAATCCACGTTTCCCACCACATAGACCAGACCCATTTGGAGTATATCGATGGCTTCTTGGTATTTTTTGAGTTGGTTAAGGGCAAAACCTTGGGCATAATAAACAAACGGCTGCGAGGGAAAGAGTTCGAGTGCTTTGCGGCTGTCGGCTGCCAGGCTATCAAAGCGTTGTTGCTCCCAATCTACGGATAAGAGCTGCTGCCAGACATTAAATTTCTGTTCATTTTTTTCGGTGTCAATGGCGTTGATGTAGGCTTTTCGGGCGTTGTCGAGTTCCTTTTTTTGAAAATAAAGGTCGCCTTTGAGTGCCGATATTTTGGGTTCGTCGGGATAATTATTGACCAAAATCTGCATGAGTTGCTCTGCCTCGGTTTGGAGTTCGGGTTTTTTTTGGGCAAGTTGAAGGTATTCGTAGGCGATAAAAATTTTGTCGTCGAGGTTGAGTTCGCTGCTTTCAAAGGCTATTTTGAGTTCTTTTATAGCCAGTTTGTGTTCATTTTGGATTTCATACAAATCGGCTTTTGCCAGTCTTAGTTTGTAGTTTTTGGCGTCGAGGTTCTGTGCTTTGTCAAAATTTTCTATGGCTTTGGCATAGTTCTTTTGTTCGGCGTAGCTTTGTCCCAGATAGAGCCACATGTTGGCGTTGATTGCGTCGTTTTCTGCCAGTTTTTGTATTTCGGCAATGGCTTTTTCGGGTTGTTTGAGGTCTGTGTAGATGGCTTTTTTGAGCAGAGCTATCTCGGCTTGGCTGCCCGTTTTTTGTTCGAGGCGGTTGAGGACTTCCAATGCTTTTGTGTAGTCTTTGTTTGCCACCAAAAACGCACTCCATTCAAAGTAGTTGGCATAGTCAAGGCTGTCCAAAACGAGTAGCCGTTGGTATAGTGTGTTGGTTTCTTTGGCGTCGTTGCGTTCTCTCATCAGGTCTATGTAGAGCCTGAGATACCACACGTTGTTGGGGTCGAGTTGGTGTGCTTTTTTGGCATTTTGAAATGCTTCTGCAAAATTGCTGCTGTTGGCATATATCCTTGCCAGTTGGTAGTGGGCATCTGAGTTTTTGTTGTCTTTGAGGGCAATTTTTTCAAACAAAACGATGGCATTTTGAAAGTTGCCAATCAGGCGTTCTTTTTGAGCCGAGAAAAAGAGGTAGTCGAGTTCGCTTTTTTGCTTTTCTTGGTCTGTTTCTGAAAGGGTGTTTTGGGTAATGATTTTCTGGTTTGTGGCACACGCCGCAGCCAAACAGCACAGCAGCACAAGGGCTAAATACTTAAAAAGGCGATTGATTTTGAATCTGTAAACCATTGATGTTTGTTTGACTACAAAGGTACATTTTTTTGGCTTAAAAACCTTGTTTCATCATCTTTCTACCATCGAAACACATATTATTTGTTTTTATCCATAAATTGGTGTTAAATTTGTTGCCTTAGATTATAACTAAAAACAGAAGTCTAAAAATCATTAAAAAATCAAATCAAAAAAAAGCAAACAGATGAAAAAAATTAGCATTTTGGTGGCTCTAATGGTCTTGCAGGCATCTGCCTCGCTGTGGGCTGCTCACCTGCTAATCCCGATGGACGAACGGCAAACCAACCACCTGAAAGCCTACGGATTAGCCTATTTTTGTCTGGGAAAGGGCATCGAAGTCAATTGGTTGCTCAACTACCGTGGCGGCAGCTTTGCGATGGCTCAACTCACGACGCTCGAAGCCGAATGCCGCATCAGAGGTATCAGCTACGAGGTGTTGCCAGAAGTCAAATACCAAAGCATCGTCAGCCAGATAGAAAACCCAGAGGTAAATATGGACATCGTAAAACTCGAAAAACAACCCAAGATAGCCGTCTATTCGCCCAAAACCAAACAACCTTGGGACGATGCCGTAACGCTCGTCTTGACCTATGCCGAAATTCCGTACGACGTGATTTTCGACGATGAAATCATGACCTCAAAACTGCCGCTCTACGACTGGCTTCACCTTCACCACGAAGATTTTTCGGGTCAGTATGGGCGTTTTTATGCCAACTACGGGCAGGCTGCATGGTATCAGGCACAGGTGCAAGAAGCCCAAACCACCGCCAAACGTTATGGATTTGCAAAGGTATCTAAACTAAAACTTGACGTGGTTCAAAAGATAAGAGAATTTGTAGCCGGTGGCGGTTTTATGTTTGCAATGTGTTCTGCAACAGACACTTACGACATTGCTCTGGCTGCCCAAAACACCGATATTTGTGAACAAATGTTTGATGGCGATGCCTCCGAACCCAACTATCAAAACAAATTAGATTACAGTCAATGCTTCGCTTTTAAAGATTTTAAATTGGTTAAAGATCCTTATCAATATGAATTTTCGGACATCGACGTAACCCAAACTCGGTCTTCTATCAATGAGTCGAACGATTATTTTTCGCTCTTCGATTTTTCGGCAAAATGGGACCCCGTACCCACGATGCTCTGCCAAAATCACCAACAAATCATCAAGGGTTTTATGGGTCAGACGACGGCTTTCAACAAAAAATTAATCAAGACCGATGTCCTCATTATGGGCGAAAACAAACAAGCCGACGAAGCCCGTTATGTGCATGGCGAATATGGCAAAGGCACTTGGACGTTTTATGGTGGACACGACCCCGAAGACTACCAGCACGTGGTCGGTGAGCCGCCAACAGACATGAACCTACACCCCAATTCGGCGGGCTATCGGCTCATTTTGAACAATATTTTGTTTCCTGCTGCCAAAAAGAAAAAACAAAAAACATAAGTTGCTTTTTGGTTCGTTAAAGTTATTTTTACATCTAATTTTTTTAATATGCTTATATTTTGTGTTGTCGGCGTTGGTTTGCTTTCAATTTATTTATTGATAAAGAGTGGTTTATTAAACTGGGTTTCCTTTTTTATGCTTTCTGCTGTTTTGGTGCTTTTTGTGCTTGGTTTGGAGTTTTACAACCGTTCGATTTTTGATGGCAAGCGGCTACTCAACAAAAACTACATAGAAATAGCCCGTTTGGAGCAGTTTCCAGATTTTGATGGCTGGTGCAAAGATTTTTTTGAGCAAGGCTACCCAACGCCACAAGTGTTTTACGATTATTATCTCTATTCGATGAAGCCGATGGCAACGCCGAGGCTCAATTTTACCAATTATTTTTCGGCTCGCAAAGTGCCACATTCGCAGGCTGTCGGCTCTGATTGTCATACGATTTGGTTTTTTGGCGGCTCTACGATGCAAAACATGGACACGCCCGACACGCTGACCATTGCCAACCAAGTGGCATTGAACTTTGTTGAAAACGGCGAAAAAGTTACGTTGGTCAATTTTGGTGTTGGTGGTTTTCAGTCTTCTATGGAGTTGATAAAATTTCAGGATATGCTGCGGCGAGTGCCTGCCAACGAACGCCCACAAACGGTGGTTTTCTACGATGGCTTCAATGAGTTGGGTTGTGCTTTTTATAATGGAGCAGGCAACACGACATCGAGCATTCGGAGCAAATTTAGTATCTTGATTGACCAATCGTAT
>JAYWHZ010000373.1:0-6730 GCA_043777395.1 Bacteroidota bacterium | reverse complement strand
TTGAGGCAGTGAGAAACCTGGGGCGTGGTTGCAAATTAACTTGCGTGCTGTCGAAGTTGGCGTTTGCTGCTGGCAATCCACCTTGACCATCTGGGTTGGTAACGGCAATGGCATATTTACCTGCTTCGATATTGCAGACATTACCGATTAGGAAGCTCACTTGGTGTTTCCAAGTGCTGGTGTTTGGGTGCAAGCGTAGTTGAAAAATATTTGGTGTAGATGGTCCTCCGGTGATGCTCAATCGCATACGATTAGCAAAACCTGGTCCATTTCTGCCGATTGTTCCCGTGAGCGGAATGGTATCTATAAATGAGCCGATAGATGCACTGATGTCGTTGCCTGGGTCAAAAAACTGTTTGGTAATGGCTTCTGTCGTTCTTGGTGTCAATACTACACTGTCCATATAGCTATATTGTTTTGAGCAGTAGATTTGCACGTCGAAGCGAGGTGGTTCGGGTGCTTGGTATTGCGATGCTCTTATGCCATAGACGTTGGTATTGGCTACATATTCTTGAAAACTCCATGTGGTTTGGTTGTCGCTTGGGTCAATGACCACTTGCGAGTAATCGCCCCATCGGTAGTTTCCATTTTGGAGTCCTGCTGCATAAGTGGTGCTTGCAGCGGTTATTCTTACGCCTGCCCTTTGAGTACCTGCTGGGTCAATGTTGTATCTTTCGGCAGAGATGACATCGGCACGTGTTGTGGTAGAGGCGACAGTTCCACCGATGAGGGCGTGTCCTTGCCCATTGGAGGCTGTGGTTCCAATCCATGCTCTATCTGCTGCTCCTCCTGTACCCGATAGCGTACCCGATTGGACGAGTGTTGGTGTGGCTGTGAGCGTACCAATTTGATACCATCGGATTGATGTCGCTGTCAGGACGTTATGTGCTGTCCAGAGTGTTTGGGCACCTGTGTATTTGTTTCGCATCATCATGGCTGCATAGAGTCGGTCGTCGAGGGCATCTAAGGCTGTTGCTGACCCGAGTGCGACTACGTCGGTAGGCGATGCTGTGGCTGGTACGGTGATGTTGATGTCGGCAGATAGCGTTGGTGTGCCGCCTGGCGTAGTTACTCTGCGCATGACGAGTTGCCCAAAGGCTGTGTTGCTTACGCCAATAAAGTAGCCTTCTGTGGAAGTTGGGTCGTCGTTGTGTACGCCTTGTGGTGTCCACATCCCTGCACCACTGCCACCGGCTGAACCTATGTTTCCGAAGCATGTTGCGGTGAGGGTTCCGGCAATCATGGCAGCTTTGTTGATGACGTAGCAGTTTTCGCCGACAACTGCATTGCCTGCGGCATTGAAAATGCTCCCACCGATGTATAGCGCATTTCTATCGACACCCAAAGTTGGGTAATCGTAGAAGCCACCAGCTTGGTTGGTGGGTGTGCCACCGATTGCTGTAAATATTGGGTTGAATACCGTGAATGTTGTGGCTGCTGTAACGTTTCCTGTGGTGTTGGTTACGGCAAAATAGATTCGGTTTGGTGTGGTGCTTGTGCCTATCATGGTGAAGAACCATCGGTCTGACAGTCGGTCGTATCTGATGTGTGGGTCGCTGACGCTTGCGTCGTTGTTGCAGAGTGTGGCGGTTGTGAAGCTTGCGGTTGAGGCTAAGGGTGTGCTGTTGGCACCTGTTGCGGTGGTTTGGGGTGTGGCGGTGGATGCGTTTTTGTTGTAGAACTTAACTCTTCCGTTGTCGAATACGCCGACTTGTGTATCGCTCACGTCGCCGTTTACGTCTGGTGGAAATCCAGCAGATTCATTGCTTGTGATGGCTAAGAAGTTTGATTTGAGTGTGTTGAGGGCAGCCAGTGGTGCTGGCAGTTTGCCATTTTTATCTTTGATAGGTTCTGGATATTGGAGGCTGTTTGGTGAGTTTGGGTTTTGAGTTTTGTAGGGTTTGTGGTCAAATTCGTGTTCTTTGTGTAAGAGATGGCTGAACATCACTCGGGCTTTGATTTGAATTTTGTGAGTTCGTTCGTACTCCATCATTTCGCCTACGTTTTTGAGTGTTGGCTTGTCGGGGCTGGTCCAAGGGGTGCCTGTGATGCTGCCGTCGGGGTTGGTTTTTTGTGCAAAAGCAGATAGGGAAATCAGTAGCATCGAAATTGATGCCAGAGTGAGTGTAAATAATTTTTTCATTGATTTTGGATAGAAATAATGTGAATAATAAACTGAAATACTCTGATATAAAACCAAGATAATACACAAGCAAATTGAACTTATGACCTATAATGATGAATGAAACGACTGAGATTAACCGATTTGTGTTGTTGAAATAAAACTGTTTGACCTTAAATATACTTTGCTTGCGTATCTGAATCTGATTCCAAACCTACAAAAATAAATTAATATGTAATGACTTTTTTATTTTTTAACAATAAAATCACTCCAATTTGAGTCGCAAAGCGGTTTGTGCTGTCTTCGTTTTTTTATAAAGGAATGTTGCCGTGTTTCTTTTTGGGTTGATTAACGACCTTATTTTCAAGCATTTTGAACGCTTTGATGAGTTTTTGTCGAGTTTGGTCGGGTCTAATCACCTCATCGACAAACCCCCGTGAGGCAGCCAGATACGGATTGGCAAAAAGTTCGTTATATTCGTTCGTTTTCTCTTGGAGTGTGGCTGCCTTGTCGTCCGATTGTGCAATTTCTGTCTTAAAAATAATTTCGGCGGCACCTTTTGCCCCCATTACGGCAATTTCGGCACTGACCCACGCATAGTTCATATCAGACCCGATGTGTTTGGAGTTCATCACATCGTAGGCACCGCCGTAGGCTTTTCGGGTAATGACCGTGATGCGTGGCACGGTGGCTTCGCAAAAAGCATAGAGCAGTTTTGCACCATTCGTAATGATGCCGTGCCACTCTTGGTCGGTGCCGGGCAAAAAACCCGGAACGTCTTCAAAAACCAACAACGGCATGTTGAAAGCATCGCAGAAACGCACAAAACGAGCCGCTTTGGTCGAGGCATCAATATCCAAAACACCTGCCAAACTTGCGGGTTGGTTGGCTACAACGCCCAAACTCCGACCCGCCAAACGACCAAATCCAACCACTATGTTTTGGGCAAAATCTTGATGAACCTCAAAAAAACTACCACCGTCCAGCGTCTCATCTATCACGTCTTTGATGTCGTAGGGTTGGTTGGGATTTTGGGGAATAATTTTATTTAAGTTCAGTCTTTGTTCGTCTGCCAAAAAATCGTAGGGCATCGGCGGTGTTTGTTCTTCGCAGTTTTGAGGCACATAGCTCAGCAGTTTTTTGATGTTTAAGATACATTCGACCTCATTGACACACGCAAAATGCGTTACACCACTTTTGGTGGCGTGTGTGTTGGCGCCGCCCAGTTGTTCGCTCGTAACGTCTTCGTGTGTAACGGTTTTGACCACGTTGGGACCCGTAACAAACATATAGCTCGTCTGTTCGACCATCAAAATAAAGTCCGTAATGGCAGGCGAATACACTGCTCCGCCAGCGCAAGGTCCCATGATAGCCGAAATTTGAGGCACTACACCGCTCGCCAAAGTGTTTCGATAAAAAATATCGGCATAGCCACCCAAACTCACCACGCCTTCTTGTATCCTTGCACCGCCCGAGTCGTTGAGACCAATGACAGGAGCGCCATTTTGGACGGCAAGATCCATTATTTTACAAATTTTTTCGGCAAATGTTTCGCTCAGGCTGCCACCAAAAACCGTGAAATCTTGCGAAAAAACATAGACCAATCGCCCTTCTATCGTGCCGTAGCCTGTAACGACGCCATCGCCCAAAAAGATTTGGTTTTGCATGTCAAAGTCCGTGCATCGGTGCGTAACAAGCATGCCTATCTCTTCAAAACTGCCTTTGTCGAGCAGCAAGTTGAGGCGTTCACGTGCGGTGAGTTTTCCTTTTTTGTGTTGGGCGTCTATTTTGGCTTGTCCGCCGCCGAGTTTTGCTTCGTTTATTTTTTGGTCGAGAATATCAAATTTTTCTTGCATCAATGGGTGTTGGCGAATGGTGTTTTTGGTAAATAATTAATGGTTATCAAACAACTGTTGTTTAAATTAAAAAGAAAAGTCATGAATAAAAAAAGTTAAAACAAACCGATTTCAAATGTAATTTTGTAATCGACCTCGATGGGCGTAGTGATGGCTTTTTGGAGGCGAACGGCAGGAATGGTATAAAAAGAATCGCTCCGAAAATAGGCTGTTACGTTCTCATTGGCAATATCTAAGGTGATTTCCTTGCTGTTGGCGGCTATGTTTTGCTTTTTGCCCACTTCCAAATTGGGTAGATTGGCACCAAAAAAATCAAGTTTCACCAACTCGAGAGCGTCCAAACTCACGTTGTTGGTGGCAGTGAGTTTCACCTCTTTTATTTTGAGATATTTCATCTGCTCCAATGTTTTGCCATTGAGACCCAGCACCGCCTTGACGGGGTTTGCCTGTTTGATGCTATCAATAAACAAAACGCCTACTATATTTGATGCGTTGATGGTAACTTTTTTGGTTGCTGAAAAAGGCAGTTTAAGCACACGGTCGCCGTCTTCTGTCTTGCCACAGCCTGCGGCAAACAGCAAACACAGACACCACATTGGTATTAAATGGAATGGTTTCATTTTGTGTATGTAGTTAAAAAAATGTTGTTTAAGAGGCTATTGTTCATTCTCTAAAAACGGATATTGGTACGTCGTGGCTGGCACAAATGTTTCTTTTATAGTGCGAATAGAGACCCAGCGGAGCAGATTATAGACCGAGCCTGCTTTGTCATTGGTACCCGATGCCCTTGCTCCGCCAAAGGGTTGCTGCCCCACGACGGCTCCCGTGGGCTTGTCGTTGATGTAAAAATTGCCTGCTGCATGGCGTAGTTTTTGCGTGGCGAGGTCTATGGCATAGCGGTCTTGGCAAATGATAGCACCCGTGAGGGCATATTTTGAGGTGTCGTTGAGCAAATCTAAGGTGGCTTCAAAATCAGACTCTTCATAAACATAAATACTCAACACGGGTCCAAAAATCTCTTCACACATGGTCGTATATTTGGGGTTTTTAGACACAACAACGGTAGGTTCTATAAAATAGCCAATAGATTTATCGCATTTGCCGCCCACAATAATCTCGGCATCGATGCTGTTTTTGGCTTCGTTGATGTAGTTTGCTATCTCGTCAAACGATTTTTCGGAAATCACGGCATTTATAAAGTTAGAAAAGTCATTGACATCGCCCATCTTCATGGTTTTAATTTCATTAACTAATTTCGTTTTTACCTCTTCCCAAAGATTACTTGGAATATAAGCCCTCGATGCTGCCGAACATTTTTGCCCCTGATACTCAAAAGCACCACGCACCAATGCCGTAACAACCACATCGACCATTGCCGAACGGTGAACCATCACAAAATCTTTGCCGCCCGTTTCGCCTACTATCCGTGGATAACTTTTATATTCATTGATGTTGGTTGCAATGTCTTGCCAGATGCGGTTAAAAACACCCGTCGAACCCGTAAAATGAATGCCCGCAAACGCCTTATCTTTAAAAATAACGCCGCCTGCCGTCGGTCCAGACACATACACCAAGTTGATAACGCCATCGGGCAAGCCAGCTTCTTGGTAAAGTTTCATGAGCCAATAGGCTGAAAAAATTTGCGTTTCGGCGGGTTTCCACACCACCACATTGCCCATCATAGCGGGTGCCGTGGGCAGATTGCCAGCAATAGCCGTGAAGTTGAAGGGCGTTAGAGCAAAAATAAAGCCTTCCAATGCCCTGTATTCCAATCTATTCCAGATGCCTTGTGTGTTGGCAGCAGGTTGGTTTTGGTATATCTCGGTGAGGTATTGAACATTAAATCTCAAAAAATCTATCATTTCGCAGGCGGCATCTATCTCGGCTTGGAAGGCGTTTTTGGACTGCCCAAGCATCGTAGCCGCATTGAGGATATAGCGGTATTTGGTGGCTAAGAGTTCTGCCATTTTCAGAAAAATAGAGGCTCGATGCTCCCAACTCAAATTTTCCCATTGGGTTTTGGCTCGTAGGCTTGCCTCGATGGCTGCCTGCACGTGCGAAGCGTCGCCTTGGTGGTAGTTGCCCAAAATATGTTGGTGGTTGTGTGGACACACGATGGCTTTGGTGGCGTTGGTTCGGATTTCTTTGCCACCAATAAACATCGGAATATCGAAGGTTTGGGCTTGAAAATCAGATAGTTGGGCTTTCAGAAGTCGTCGTTCGTCGCTGTTGGCTGCATACTGTTTGACGGGTTCGTTGATGGGTACGGGAACTTTAAAAATCATTTATAATTTGAAATAAAAAAAGTTGATTGTTGAGATGATGCATTAAAATGAGTTCAAAGGTAGTTAATTTTTATGGATAATAGATTTTTCGATCGTTTAGTTTGATAGCATCAGGTTCAAAATTTGTTTGGCGGCTTTGGCAATGACCGTGCCGGGTCCAAAAACGGCAATCACGCCTTGTTCAAACAAAAAGGGATAATCTTTTTGAGGAATCACACCGCCAGCAATCACCAAAATATCCGACCTGTTGTACGCTTTGAGTTCGGCGATGAGTTGCGGTATGAGCGTTTTGTGTCCCGCTGCCAACGACGAGATGCCAATCAGGTGAACGTCGTTTTCGATGGCTTGTTTGGCAACCTCTTTTGGCGTTTGAAAAAGCGGTGCAATATCCACATCAAAACCCATGTCGGCAAAACTCGTAGCCACCACTTTTGCCCCTCTGTCGTGTCCGTCTTGCCCCATTTTGG
>JAYWHZ010000372.1:0-2022 GCA_043777395.1 Bacteroidota bacterium | reverse complement strand
TTGTCGATGAAAACGCCCGATATTTGGGTTATTTTTTGGTGTTTGGCATCGTATTGAGATTGGATAATGACATCTACATAGACGATTTTGTGGCTTGTGGTTGTCATTTCAAAGTAGTCTTCGTGTGTGCCTTGGGTGTTTGTAGCCCGATGCAATAGATTTTCGAGTTTGTGTTTGTCTTTTGCCACAACGATTGAGGACAAGGTCGTCATATCGAGTTTGGCATCGGTTGGATAGCCCAATATTTCGTATGTATTTTTAGACCACAACACTTTTTCTGCAAGCAAATCGATTTTGAATGACCCAATTTTGGCTATTTCTTGGCTTAGAATGAGTTCTTGCTGCTGTTGGTCGTATTGTTTTTGGGTGTTTTTATATTTTGTGATGTTTCGAGAGTAGCCCACGCCGCCTACTATCTGCTGGTTGTGGTCTCGCATGGGGTAGCCCACATTGTCGAGGTAGAGCGTTGTCAAATCGGGTCTGTTGTATGTGTTTTGTCGGTGGCTTTCGCCGCCAGATAGCACGAGTTTGAAGTCGTGTTCCAAATCGGCTTTATCGGTTGGGTCGGTTATATAATCCATTACTTTTTTCCCCAACTGGATGTTGGCGTTGTAGGCTTTTTTCATGATGGTCTGGTGGGCAATATTGAAAGCCACGTAGGTTTGCTGCATATCGATGGCAAAAATACTTTCTTTGCTGCTGTTCATCACGGCACTCAGGATAGCATTGGCTTTTAAGATGGCTTGCTCGGCTTTCTTTCGCTGAGTGATGTCGAAACTCGTAACCAACAAAAACGCCAAGTCGCCCGTGGCATCGAGCAATGGCACGACACGCCTGATAAAAAACTCCTCGGCTCGGGTGTTGGGGTTGATGTGCTGCTCTTCGACCTCTATCGTTTTTTTGTTTTCTATTGCATTTTGGAGCATCTGGTAGCGTATCGATGCAATTTGGGGGTCTATGTTTCGGTGTTGAGCATATTGGGTTTCTGTTTTTCCGATAATCCATTGCCGCATCTCTATTTTTTTTACTGCCGATTGATTGACGTACATCACCCGTTGGTTTGCATCGAGCAGGGCAACATTGCAAGGCATAACATCTAATATTTGTTCGTAGAGTAGATTTTTGGCAATTGTTTGGTGGCTTTGTGTGTCGTTTGTGGTTTGGTTGCTTGGTTCTATTTCAATGATGATTTGGTTTTCGTCGAGGCAGTTGAGCGTAAGCCGAAACCCATTGCCCCCAATGGTGTAGTGGTGGGTGTGGTTTAGTCCTCGTTGGTCAAAACATTGGTTTATCAGTGCCAAAAAATCAGGTTGGGCAACGAATGTTTCGAGCATATCGACCTCAAAACCAGCAAGATTGAGGCGGTGGTCTGTTAGCCGATGGTTTTTGTCCACAACGAGATAAGACGGATAATCGTTCTTTTTTGAAAAAAAGACAAGCAAAGGGTCGTTCACAGGCTCTGCCGACCAGTGTGTTTTGGCAATAGATACTTTGTTCATTTTAAATAATCAAAAAACTAATTAAAAAGGGAAATTATATTGTGGCTAACTTTGGCAATTGTTTGGTGTACTTTGTATCATTTGAACGGTCAAAAGTAATGTATATTTTTGATTTAATAAATTTTTGTTTGCATATACAAGATATTAACCTGAATTTAAAAAAATGAAACAATTTAATGGGTTTCGGTGTTGTTCTATCCGATTTAAAATTTAAGTTCATTTTATGAAAGTTACCGTTGCCCGAAAAGCACATTTTAATGCCGCACACCGCCTCAATAATCCCGATTTGGACGCAGAGACCAACCAAAAAATTTTTGGCAAGTGCAATTATCCCAACTATCACGGACACAATTACGACCTCGTGGTGCGTGTCAGAGGCGACATAGACCCCACAACAGGCTACGTGATGGACATAAAACGCCTGAGCGATGTCATAAACCAGCACGTTTGTGAGCGATTTGACCACAAAAACCTCAACATCGATGTCCAAGAGTTTCAAAACCTCAACCCTACCGCCGAAAAC
>JAYWHZ010000371.1:0-2027 GCA_043777395.1 Bacteroidota bacterium | reverse complement strand
GGAAGGCGTTGTTTTTTTTCCAAATCGTAGAGCCAGATAACGAGGCTATCTGGTCTGATTTTTTGCCCCAAAACGACCAGTCGCTGTGTGGCGTTGCTGCTGTCAAAACCTGTAAATGTGTGTATAAAATGGTAATGGTTTGGCGTAAGGATAAGGTCGTTTTCATCGACGATGGTTTCAAAAATCTGGTGTTTGAGTTGGGCATTTTCGAGTTCGTTGGGGCTTGTTTTGCGAACCGACACCTTGTAGCAACCAAAACCGATGGCAATTTTTTGACCCGTCGGGTTGATTTTTTGGCTGGCGTGCCTCTGTGCATCTACGGGCAAAGGCAGGCACAAACACAAGAGTTGAACACAAAATAAGATGGATTTGAGGGGCATCGGGTTTCAAATATGTTTTAATCCTCAAATTTATGATTTATTTTAGTTTTAAAGCCCTATTTTTGTAAAATAATTCCAAAGTCGGTTTCAAAAAAAATAAAAAAAAGTATGTACACCAATATAAAAGCCCGTTTTGAAAAAATTACGACCTTCGTTCTTGATGTAGATGGCGTGATGACCGACGGCAAAATCATGATTTGCGAAACGGGTCATTTTGTCAGAACGATGAACGTCAGAGACGGTTTTGCCAAGCAACACGCCATCAAGCAGGGCTACCAAATTTTTGTTATCTCGGGTGGCGTATCGCCTGCCGTAGAGCAACGTTTGAGGCGTTTGGGCATTCAAGAGGTCTTTATGGGCATTCAAAATAAGTTGGAAACGATGCAAAATCTGCTTAAAAAATATGATTTGACACCCGAAAAAGTCATCTATGTCGGCGACGATTTGCCCGATATAGAAGCCATTCAGCTCGCTGGCATCAAATGTTGCCCTGCCGATGCGGTTCCCGAAATCATGTCTATTGCCGATTTTGTATCGACGCATAAAGGCGGCGAAGGCTGTGTAAGAGAAATCATTGAGCAGGTGTTGAGGGTGCAAGGCAAGTGGCGTTTTTAGGTCTCAAACTGCAAATTTTTGCCTACGATTTGGGGTTAAAAATGTATAGGTTTGGTGCTTTTTGCCTTAGTTTGGTTAATGATAAAGCCCAAAAATGGCATCAAGGTCAAAAAAATATTGGGCTACAAATGGAGCAAAAAAACCGCCAAACCGAGCCTCAAAAACCCGTTGTGTGGATACATTCGGCTTCGGCGGGCGAATTTGAACAAGCCATGCCCATTATTTTGGCTTTGAGAGAAACCTACGGCGATGGTATTCGGATTGTACTCACTTTTTTTTCGCCATCGGGCTACGAACCAAACCAACACAACAAGTGTGCAGACGAGATACTGTATCTGCCCTTAGATAGCAAAAAAAATGCCCAGAAACTCATCAAACACATCAATCCGACAGTTGCTATCTTTATAAAATATGAGTTTTGGTATCATTATTTCAATCAATTGAAGCAGCAAAACGTTCGGTTGCTTGTCGTTTCGACGGTTTTTCGCAGCAGTCAATATTTTTTTAGACCGTTGACCAAACGGTTTGGCAAGGCGACGTTGGCTTGTGTCAATCATTTTTTTGTTCAAAATGAATCTTCGAAACAAGGGCTTGCTACGCTCGGATTTACCAATGCAACGGTGTCGGGCGATACCCGTTTTGAGCGGGTAGTGGAGCTATCTTGGCAGCAGGTTGAAAATAAATTGATGAATCGATTTTGCCAAAACGCAAGCGTTGTGGTGGCTGGTAGCACTTGGCGTGCAGACGAAAATTTATTGATAGAAACATTGAGCCTTTTGCCAAAAAACTTTAAATTGATGCTCATACCACACGAAGTGAACGAAAATAACCTAAAAAGGCTTAAAAAATCAATTAAAAATGCTCTTTTTTACAGCCAGATAGACAAAAATACAGATATAGAAAAACATAATGTGTTGATTGTGGACAAGGTTGGTATGCTGTCGAAGTTGTATTTTTGGGCTAAATATAGTTTTGTTGGCGGTGGTTTCGACAAAGGCATTCACAACACGTTGGAGGCTGCTGTGTATGGGC
>JAYWHZ010000370.1:0-6794 GCA_043777395.1 Bacteroidota bacterium | reverse complement strand
CGTAGGCGGCACGTGGGCTTGGCTTGCTGTCAAACTCGGTGTCGTCGTTGATGGTATCGCCCATCGATTTTAGTTCATCTTCGAGTGTTTCGTAGGTGATGCTGTATCGTTGTCTGAGTATTCTGTTTGCCAGCGAGTCTTCTTCTCTTAGTATAGATAGAAGGAGGTGTATGGTATCGACAATGTCGCTTTTGAATGTTCGGGCTTCGAGGTTGGTGAGTTTGAGGACTTTCTCGGCTTGCTTGGTAAACGATATCCGGTCGGTGTCTATCAAGGTGGTGTTGATGGGGTTTCGGACATTGTCTTCGAGTAGTGTTTGGAGCTCTCTCAAATCAACGCCCAACCGCCGCAGAGAGTGTACTGCCAGTCCGTCGCCGTGCTTGATGATGCCCAACAAAAAATGTTCTGGTCCGATGTAGTTGTTGCCCAAACGTATGGCTTCTTCTTTGCTAAAGCCCATAACGTCTTTTACTTTTGATGAGAATTTGGAATCCATTGTGTTTATCTTTTGTGTTTATCTTTTGTTGTGTAATAAAAAAAATGTTTATAAAACCATGTTGCTGCCAAACGCCTGATGCTCGATTTTTTTAGTTTATCAAAACAAAAATCTGTTTGAGGTTGTGAAATTAAAAAACTTTTTACAAACAGCCAAATTATTTTTTTTTAATCCATCGATTTTGACCGATGAAACTTAAATATATTTGATTAATTTCAATTCAAAAAACTTACTATCAGGCATTTATATGCCAAAAACAATTGTTTGATTGCAGCAGATGTTTTAACCTACTACACAAACGTTTTTTTTTAATAATAAGTTTACAGTTTCAATTTATTTATTTTCATAACAACCAAACCACAAAAAATAAATCGTTGATTGATGAATAAATATTGTTTCTTGCATAAAAAATCGTATCTTTGCAACCATTTTTTGTATTATACGAAAGATTTTTAATAGATATAAACTGCAAAATGTCTTACAAAAAGGATTTCAAACTCAAAAGTAATTTCACCAAAATCAGAATAGGACTCGCTTCGCCCGAATCCATTCTCGAACGCTCACAAGGTGAAGTCATCAAGCCCGAAACGATTAACTATCGTACCTACAAACCCGAAATGGGCGGCTTATTCTGCGAACGCATCTTCGGACCAATCAAAGACTACGAATGCCACTGCGGCAAATACAAACGTATCCGATACAAAGGGATCGTTTGCGACCGCTGCGGCGTCGAAGTAACCGAAAAAAAGGTGCGTAGAGAACGGATGGGACACATCAAACTCGTCGTTCCCGTAGCACACATCTGGTATTTTAGAGCCTTGCCAAACAAAATAGGCTATCTGCTCGGTCTGCCAACCAAAAAGCTGGATATGATTATCTATTACGAACGCTACGTGGTTGTCCAGCCCGGCATCAAAGAAGGAGACCTCAAAGTGTTGGATTTCTTGACCGAAGAAGAATACCTCAACATCATCGAAACACTCCCAAAAGAAAACGAACAACTCGAAGACACAGACCCCAACAAGTTTATTGCCAAAATGGGTGCCGAAGCCATGTTTGAACTCCTCCAACGCATCGACCTCGATACGCTGGCTGCCCAACTCAAACACCAAGCCGACCGAGAAACCTCACAACAACGCAAAGCCGAAGCACTCAAAAGACTCAAAGTCGTCCAAATGTTTCGCTCCGCAAACGAAGAACGAATCAACCGACCCGAATGGATGATCGTCAATATGGTGCCCGTCATTCCACCCGAACTACGCCCACTCGTGCCGCTCGAAGGCGGACGCTTTGCCACGTCAGACCTCAACGACCTCTACCGAAGAGTCATCATCAGAAACAATCGCCTCAAACGACTGCTCGAAATAAAAGCACCCGACGTTATCCTGCGAAACGAAAAACGAATGCTACAAGAATCCGTCGATTCGCTCTTCGATAACTCACGAAAAGTAAACGCCGTAAAAGCAGACGGAAACAGAGCCTTAAAATCGCTCTCCGACATGCTCAAAGGCAAGCAAGGACGATTTAGGCAAAACCTACTCGGCAAACGGGTAGATTACTCCGGACGTTCGGTCATCGTCGTGGGACCCGAACTCAAACTACACGAATGCGGCTTGCCAAAAGAAATGGCATCTGAACTCTACAAACCATTTATTATCAGAAAACTGATAGAAAGAGGCATCGTAAAAACCGTTAAGTCAGCCAAAAAAGTCGTCGAACGCAAAGATGCCGTCATCTGGGATATACTCGAAAACGTCATGAAAGGACACCCAATCATGCTCAACCGTGCGCCAACACTACACCGATTGGGCATTCAAGCGTTTCAACCCAAAATGATTGAAGGCAAAGCCATTCAACTGCACCCGCTCGTCTGTACAGCCTTCAACGCCGACTTCGACGGCGACCAGATGGCAGTTCACCTGCCACTCGGGCAAGCCGCCATACTCGAAGCACAGCTCCTGATGCTTGCTTCGCACAATATCCTGAACCCGGCAAACGGCAACCCCATCACCGTACCATCGCAAGACATGGTTTTGGGGCTTTACTACATGACCAAAGAACGCCGCAGCACGCCCGAACGCAAACAAATAGGAGAGGGTCTAACCTTCTACTCGCCCGAAGAAGCCATCATTGCCTACAACGAAGACCGAGTAGAACTTCACTCGCTCGTAAAAATGAAGGCAACCATCAAAAATAAAGCCGACGAATATGAGAAAAAATTTATAGAAACAACCGTAGGTCGAATCATATTTAACCAGGTCGTGCCGTCAGAAGTGGGTTTTGTTAATCAATTGATGACCAAAAAATCATTGCGTGATTTGATTGGTGACATCGTACGCTACACCTCCTTGGCAACAACCGCCAACTTCTTGGACGAAATAAAGGAAATTGGCTTCAAAATGGCTTTTCAAGGTGGATTGTCGTTCAACCTATCCGATGTTATCATTCCCGAAGTGAAACAAAAAATGGTTCAAGACACCAACATCGAAGTAGCCGAAATTACAAACAACTATGCCATGGGGTTCATTACCAACAACGAACGCTACAACCAAGTCATAGACAAATGGACGCTCACCAACTCGAAACTCACCGATATTCTCATGAAACAATTTACCAACGACAAACAGGGTTTCAACTCGGTCTATATGATGTTGGACTCTGGTGCAAGAGGCTCGAAAGAGCAAATCAGGCAGCTCGGCGGTATGCGTGGATTGATGGCAAAACCACAAAAGACAGGCGGCGGCGGAGAAATCATTGAAAACCCTATCCTATCCAACTTTAAAGAAGGATTAGACGTACTCGAATATTTTATCTCCACACACGGTGCAAGAAAAGGTCTGGCTGACACAGCCCTCAAAACCGCCGACGCAGGCTACCTCACACGCCGTTTGCACGACGTAGCACAAGACGTTATCATTCAAGAAATAGACTGCGGCACACTCAGAGGTACCGAAACCTACGCCCTAAAAGACGGCGAAGATGTGGTCGAATCACTAATAGACCGCATCTTGGGAAGAGTCTCAACCTACGACATCATCGACCCCTTGACAGACCAGATAATACTCCTTGCCGGTGAAGAAATCAACGAAACAGTCTGCGAAAAAATAGACCAAACCACCATCGAAATGGTCGAAATACGCTCCGTTTTGACTTGCGAAGCCAAGATAGGCGTGTGTGCCAAATGCTATGGACGAAACTTAGCCTCCAACAAAATGGTTCAAATCGGCGAGGCAGTCGGTGTCATCGGCGCCCAATCTATCGGCGAACCCGGCACACAGCTCACCTTACGCACATTCCACGCAGGTGGTGTGGGTTCCACATTTGTTAATGAATCGCAACTCACCGCCAAATTCGATGGCACCATAGAGATAGACGAAGTGCGTACGGCTACATTCATACCCAAAGACATAAACGGAAAAGAGTTGGAAGCCACAGAAATGGTGCTAACCCGAGCCGGTGAAATGCGACTTTTGGACACTCAAAAGCAAATTACCCTAACGACCAACAACGTCCCTTATGGCTCAACACTGTTTGTAAAAAATGGCGATATAGTCAAAAAAGGCGACATACTATGCCGATGGGATCCCTACAACGCCGTTATCCTCTCCGAATATGCTGGCGTGGTGTTGTTTGAAGCCGTTGAAGAAAACATCACTTTTAAAGAAGAATCTGACGAGCAGACGGGTCGCAAAGAAAAAGTAATCATAGAAACCAGAGATAAAAGTAAAAATCCTGCCGTTCTCATTCAAGACCTCGAAGGCACTTTGCTCAGGAGCTACAACGTTCCGGTGGGCGCCCGTTTGGCTGTCGAACACAATTCGCCTATCGTGGCTGGACAGATTTTGGTTAAAATTCCACGCATCACTTCCAAAAACAGAGACATCACAGGCGGTTTGCCCCGTGTAACCGAACTTTTTGAAGCCCGAAACCCTTCAAACCCTGCGGTAGTCTCCGAAATCGACGGCATCGTAGAGTTTGGAACCATTAAACGTGGCAACAGAGAGGTCATTGTTCGTTCCAAAGAAGACCAAACCAAACGCTATCAAGTGCCATTGTCCAAACACATTCTCATTCAAGAAGGCGATTATGTCAAAGCAGGAGAGCCGCTATCCGATGGAGCCATTACGCCAACCAACATTTTGGACATCAAAGGTCCGGGGGCTGTTCAGCAATATCTGGTCAATGGTATTCAGGAAGTGTATCGATTGCAAGGTGTAAAAATAAACGACAAGCATTTTGAGGTCATCGTACGTCAGATGATGCAAAAAGTCCAAATTCAAGACCCAGGCGACACCAATTTCTTGGAGCAAGAAATGGCAAGCAAAGCCGATTTTTTTGACGCAAACAATGAGATATACGATAAAAAAGTAATCACAGAAGCAGGTGCATCGCCAAACCTCAAAGTGGGGCAGATTGTCAGCATCAGGCGTGTCAAAGACGAAAACTCGACACTCAAACGCAAGGATTTGGCTCTGGTCGAATACAGAGATGCCAACCCAGCCACCGCAAGCCAAGTTTTGCAGGGTATCACGAGGGCATCTTTGGGTACAAAATCGTTTATCTCGGCGGCATCATTCCAAGAGACGACCAAAGTATTGAACGAAGCCGCCATAGCGGGTAAAGTCGATTACATGGTCGGTCTGAAAGAAAACGTCATCGTGGGGCATCTTATCCCAGCAGGCACGGGCGTCAGAGGCTACGAAAAAATCACGGTTGGGTCTATGGAAGAATACAACAAGCTCAGGGCTTCCAAAGAAGAAGAAGGCGAAATGGCAGACTAAAACTGCATCGACCCAAAAATATTATAACACAACGATACCCGACAAGCACTTTATTGGCTTTCGGGTATCGTTGTTTTTTAATCCACTCATCAATTAATCAATGGTAAGTGGCAAATAAATCCCTTGCCATTTTGATGCTTTCTTGAAGTGCTATAAGGTCGAAATGTGGTTGTAAAAAGTTTTTTTCTTTTAATTTTTCGACCAAGCGTTCGGTGGCAATGTTGCCCGTGAGTTGGTCTGTTGCCATGGGGCAGCCGCCGATGCCCAGGAGTGCCGAGTCGAAAAGCATGCAACCGTTTGTCAGGCTCGCCTCTATTTTTTGGTCGGCATCGGCTTTGGTGCTGTGTAAATGAATGCCAAAATCAATATTTTTAAAATGAGGCACTACTTTTTGATACAACAAATCGATGCTCGCTGGATTAGAAAGCCCAACGGTATCGGCAAAATATAAGTTCTTAATACCCATCGATACCAATTTATCGACCCAAAAAAACACAACGTCTTCATTGTAAACATCGCCATAAGGATTTCCAAAACCCATAGAGATATAAATACGCAGATGCCTGTTTTTTTGGCTACATAGCTTGTGAATCTCCGATACGGTTGCCAACGATTCTTGCCTATTTTTATTGGTGTTGCGTTGCTGAAAAGTGTCTGAAATAGAGAACGGGAAGCCCAAAAAATCGATGTTTTCAAATGCCAAAGCCTCTCTGGCACCTCTGTCGTTGGCTACGATTGCCAGCAGTTGGGTGCGTGCGTTTGGTTCAAGTTGATTAATGATTTGGCTGGTATCTGCCATTTGCGGAATGGCTTTGGGCGACACAAAACTGCCAAAATCTAAGACATCAAAACCAACTTTGAGCAGCAGATTGAGATAGGCTATCTTTTGTTTGGTTGGGATAAAATTTTTGATGCCTTGCATGGCATCTCGTGGGCATTCGGTCAGGTGTGCAAAGCGGCGTGGTGTGAGGTCAAACATCAAAAAATGGATTAAGTGAAAGCGTTAAAAAAATAAATTTTGCTTTTTATTCTTGCCATAAAAACGGAAACAGCAGATAGGCAACAGCCGCCAGCAAGACATCGGTAGCCGAAAGGACAATGAGTTTATCGACACTCACCGAAAAATCTAAGCCATCCAACGCATTTTTGGATAGGGCGATGCTCAAAATTAGAACGGGAACAAGCGTCGGAAAACCTAAAACAGCCATCAGCGTTGCCGAGTTGTTTGCCTTAAAACTGATAGCCGAGACCATCGTCAAGCCGACCGACAGCCCAATACTTCCGAGCAAAACGACCAAACCAAACTGGTAAATATCTTGAACAGGGTTGCCAATCAGACTGCTATAAACGCCCAAGCAAACCGTAGAAAGCACCAATAAAAGCAAGGTATTGTACAAAATTTTGGATAAAATAATGCTTTCGGCGCTGCAAATGCTATAATAATACAACTGTCTGCGGTGGTTCTCTTGCTGAAAACTCCTTGCCAAGGCGTTGGTTGCCGAAAACAAAACAATAAT
>JAYWHZ010000369.1:0-2038 GCA_043777395.1 Bacteroidota bacterium | reverse complement strand
GTTGTTGCTTCTGTTTGGGCTTTGTTGGTTTGGTTGTTTGTCATTGCTTAAAAAAATTGGGATTAAAACAGGCTTGCGGTCAAAATACAAGCAGGTTGCTTTGATTGTGTGGTAATTAAAAAAAATGCTTTGTTAATGCAAAAATAATAAAAAAACAAGCATTTAAACAATATTTCTCTAAAAGTGTTTGATTTTTCATATTTTAGTGTTCAATTATTTTAGGGTTTTAAATTTATTTTCAATGAAAAAGATTTTATTGGTTCTTGTGTTTAGTTTTGGGCTGTTGGGCTGTTATTCGGTTCAGAAACTCAACAATCCGTCGTGGTATCAAGGTGGCAAACGAGCCGACAATTATTTTGAGGGTTGGTATTTGAAGCATGTTTCGGCAGACAATCGGCGTGCCTATTCGGTTATCGTTGGTGCTTCGTATCCCGACAAACGCAGCGAGGCATCGGCACATAGTTTTGTTCAAATTATAGATGGTTCGACCGCCAAGACGCATTATTTTCGGTATCCGATTTCAGATTTTTCACACACCAACAAGTCTGGTTTTGGGGCTTCGGTGGGCAAAAACACCATTGGTTTGGGCGGTCTCAACGTCGATGTTTCAGATGGTTTGGACACCATTCGGGGTCGTTTGCTCTACCGCAATGTCTTTGTTTATGACCAGACTTTTGGCATTATGAGTTGGCTTCGCCTTTTGCCCAAGATGCAGTGCTATCATGGTTTGGTGAGTTTGAACCACGAAATTGTGTCGGGCAGCTTGGTGATTAACGGCGATTCGGTCGATTTTTCGGGTGGCAAAGGCTACATAGAGAAAGATTGGGGCAGCTCGATGCCTTCGAGTTGGGTTTGGCTTCAATGCAATTCGTTTGTGGCAGATAGCACGGCTTCGCTGGTGGTTTCGCTGGCTAATGTGCCTTATCTGGGCGTTTATCGGCGGGGCTATTTTGCTGTTTTATCTCATGGAGGCAAGGTTTATCGGTTTGCGGCTTACGATGTTTTTTCGTCTATCAGGTCATTTGAGGCTGGCAAGAGCGGTTTGCAGTTGGTTTTTAGAAATAGGGCAGGCGAGCTGACTGTCGATGCAAGTCGGACAAAAACGGGCGTGTTGAAGGCACCTGTTGGCGGTCGCATGTCTCGTGATATTGAGGAGAGTTTAGATGCTCGGGTTCGTTTTTCGTTTCGAGATAGGCGTGGCGTTTTGCTTGTATCGGGCGTTGGCACCAATGCCGGTTTTGAGATGGTTGGCAATTTGGAGGCGGAATTGGGTGCTACGCTTGTTTTGGATTAATTTGGGTTTATAGTTTTATTGTTGTTTGATGTTTAAGAAATAGTTTTCTGCTTTTTGTTTGTAGAATGGGTTTAGGTCTGCGGGTACTGTTTTGTAGAATTCGAGTTGTTTTTGTTTTTCTTTGATATATTTTTCAAAGTTTGGCGGTGTTTTGTTGGTAATTTCTTTGGCTGTTTGGGCTTCTCTTTTTTCGTCGATGTTTCGTTCTCTTTCGGCTTTTTCGGATTCGAGCAGTCTGGTCATGATTTGTTCTTGTCGTCGTAGTGTTTCGTTGGTGATGGATTTGTTTACGATGTCTTTTTGTATGCGTTCCATTTCTTGTTCGATGGCATCGAGGTTTCCGAGCGATTTTTTGCCATCTTTGTTCAGTTCTTGGTTTATTTTTTGGAGTTCACGTCTGAGGCTTTCTTGTTCGGCAGCCATTTGTCCCATTTGCCCTGCGAGTCCGTTTTTACCATTTTTGCCTTTGTCGGTTTTTTGTCCATTTGGGTTTTGTCCTTGTTTTTTGGACAGTTCTTTCATTTTTTCGCCTATGGCTTTTTGTTTTGCCGACATTTTGCTCATCGATGCTGATGGGCTGGGTTTTCCTTTTCCCGGTTTTTTGCAGCTGCCCGAGCCGTTTTGTTTCATGCCTTGCATTTGTTGTTGCATCTGGGCGAGTGTTTCGGAGAGCATCAGGGCGAGGTTGTTGTAGCCTGTCATGGCGTATTGTTGTCGGGTTTTGGCTTCGGGCGTGTTGCGTTC
>JAYWHZ010000368.1:0-6819 GCA_043777395.1 Bacteroidota bacterium | reverse complement strand
CCAAAAAACCCCTCATACCTTGGTTTGGAGCATAAACATACGTCGGGTCAAACGTCAAACCATAAGGATTTTCGGGCGTTGAAATGGCTTTGCCGCTGGCATCAAACAGCACGTTTTTGTCAAATGGGTCGTTGGTTCTTGCAATGATAAACGGGTTGCCACGGTTGGGTGTCCAGTTCAATAGATTTTTGATGCCGCCGTAGAGTTCCATGTTTTTAAAACCCGAATAGAGCAGCTGAACGTTTTGAATGCTCCACCAAGGCGATTTTGGACGGCGAGGGTCGCCAGCACCCAGCAAGGGCAAACGCATCGGACTATAAACATTGCCCGTATAATCGATTGCCAGATTTGCCTTCCCCATTTTGTAACTCACCGCCCAAGTACCCGTAAAATTTTCGGTCAAAATCTGCTGCGTCGTCGTGCCGTTTTGGGTCAATGTGTTTTGCATCAGCGTGCCGCCGCCAATGATTTTTAGACCGCTGTTGAGGGCAAAATCTACATTCAAACTCACGCCTTTGCTTTGGGCATAGCCATTTAGGTTGTCATAAATTATTTTGTTGGGGTCGGTCTCGTAGTCTGCCACAATACGATTGTTAAAAAAAGTATAAAAAACAGACGCATCTAAGGCAATAAAATGACACGTTTCAAAAACAATTTTTCTGATGTAGTTCAAGTTTATGTTATACGATTGTTCGGGTTTCAAAGCATTTTTTATTTCGATCGTCCTTGCACCCGTCAAAGCGGCATGGTCTTCTGTAAAAACATTGACGACCCTAAAACCAGTTCCTGCATTGAGGCGAACGATGTTGCTGCTGTTTGGTGTCCATTTATAGGCAAATCGTGGCGTAAAAATATTGCCATGATACGAATTATAGTCATAACGCAAGCCCAACAAAAGTTTGTGTTTTTGATTGATTGATAGCTCATCTTGAACAAACAAACCGGGCAAATGGGTTTTTTGAGGTCTGTTTTTTTGCTCCAACGTGTCGGCTGAGGATGTGGCAGGCGTGTTGTCGTCATAAAAAGTATAACGAAAAGCAGACCCAACGAGCAAATCATTTCGACCCATTTTTTTGTCCCAAACGAGTTGAGCAAAGCCAATATTTTGTTTGGCAAGATAAACCGTTTTGCCATAAATGCTGTTTTGGTCGTGGTCGGTATAAGAAAATGAAAGCAACATTTTTTGTTTCGTCGGCAATTGATAACTGCCCAACATTTCCCAACGCTTGGTATAAATGCTCTCGCCATAGATGCTATCGCCACCCCTAAATGTTTTATTCCAACGCACATCGCCGCCCCAGCGGTCTTCATATAGGTAGCGGGCAGCAAGGCTAAACAAACGGTTTTGTGTTCGCTCAAAATTCCATTTTTGAAACACCGAAACCCTGTTTTGCAACGCAACGTCCGTAAAATTGTCGCTGTTGTGGTCTATCCTATTTTGAAAATTAAAATAATTGATGCCCGTCAATACGCTTGCTCGCTTGCCCACACGACGTTTGAACCCCAAATCGGTGTTGTATTCGCCCCACGTGGTGCCAAAAATATCTGCCGAAACAACAGGCGACTGGTCAGGTTTTTTGGTAATGATGTTTATCAATCCGCCCACCGCCTCGCTGCCATACAACGACGACGAAGGTCCTTTGACAATCTCTACCCGCTCAACCAACGCATTGGGAATGCCCGACAAGCCATAGACCGTACTCAAACTGCTCACAATAGGCATGCCGTCGATGAGAACCATCGTGTAGGGTCCTTCCAAACCGTTGATGTGGATGTCGCCCGTGTTACAAATGTTGCAATTGAGTTGCGGACGCACGCCGTTGATGTTTTGAAGGGCTTCGTAGATGTTGGGAACAGGATTTTTTTTGAAAAATGCTGGCGTATAAAGCTCAACAGGAATGGGACTCGCCAAACGCATGACCTCTTTTAGTGTACCCGAAACAACCACTTCGCCCAATGTATTGGCGTTGTTGGTTAGGTCAAAATTTAAGATAACGTGTTGGTCTGTGCTTTTTATGGTGATGGGTTTTTGAGTCTTGTCAAACCCAATGCAAGAAATCCTTACCACGTAGCTGCCTGCTTTGAGCTTGCCCATTTCATAAACACCCAACGTGTCGGTGGTTGTACCCATTGGCGTACCGACCAAGACCACATTGGCAAATGGTATGGGCTTGCCTGCTGCGACGATTTTGCCCAAAATGCTGGCTGTTTGGGCGTTTAAACCCAGCACGATAAGGCTAAAAAATGTTGTTATAAGGGTTGATTTATGTATCGTTGATTTCATTTTTTTAATTCAGCATGTAGTTATAGCAGCAAAGATAATAAAGTTAGATTACTCTAACAAATAATTTATCTATTTTGTATTTTAGGAATAAAAAAAAACGCCCTCGACCCGAAAGTCAAGAGCGTTTTTAATGTTTATTTGTCTAAACGACAGAGATATTATTCCAACACCAATTTTGAGTATGCCGTCGAATTGTTTGATAACACCCTAAAAACATAGATGCCCTTTGGCAAATGGCTCACGTCGATAGACCCTTTCAATGAGCCATCGAGCGTTGATGACTGCTCATAAACCGTTTGACCTGCCAAGTTTTCTATGGTGATGGTCAAACTGCCTTTTTCAAAGTTGACGAGGTCAAAATTAATCATGTTTTTTGTTGGGTTTGGCATCAGGTCAATCCTTTGATTGGTTTTGTTGTCTATCAATCGAATAGCCAAACGGGTTTGCTTGCCGTCGAGGTCTGTTTGAGACAAACGGTAATAACTTTTTCCTGCAAAGGCTTTTTCATCAATATATTGGTATTCGGTGGGTTTAGAACTGTTCGTTAGCCCATCGATGTTTGCCAAAAACTCATAATCTACGCCGTCTTTCGATTTTTCTAAGGTAAAGTATTTGTTGTTGATTTCATTTTGACTAACCCAATTTAAATAAACCTTTTTCTCGACCAGATAGGCTTCAAAACTCAACAGCTCGACCGACAATGGCGGCGGATTACCCACCGTTACCCGTGCAAAGTTAGTACTTAAATTGGCACACAAGCCGCCCGTTTGGTTCAATATTGCCGCTTTGAAAGCATTAAAATTCGTAGTGGCATAGGTCGTGTTTAGTGCCGTGCAACTCGTGCCACTCGATGCCGAAACACCATAAACCGCAAAATGACCAATCGGATACGTTGCCGAGTTGCTCAAATCGGGCGAAGATTGGACGGCGGCAATTCTGCCCGTTGCCAAATTGACGACCACATAGCAGTAGTTAAAATTGGCAACAGGCGTTGGCGGTGGCGTGTTGTTAAACAATCCTCCGCCCGCTGGTGGCGATATACCAATGGCATAAACCGCTGGCAAAACAGGCGTTCCACTGCTATTAAAAGATGTTACCACTAATGAATAGGTGATGCCTGCACAAAAAGATGCCGAAACCGTCGAGGCTAAGTTTACCGAACCGCCCAAAAGGCTACCACTCGATGCCAACCAATCCGAACAAAGCGACGAAGGATTGAACACGCCCTTATACAAATTGCCCACCAAACCAGAAGTACCGATGTTGTTAAAGGTATAAGTTCCCGTTATGCTTGGCGTAAACGTGTAAAAATCGTAGAAGTTAGGGTTTGAAGGTCCGCTACAAGCACCCGAGCTACTATAAATGAGATTCGATACAGGGTCTGCGGTTGTGATTGAACCTGAAAAATTGGCAATGGCTGTGCCGAATTGTGGAGCAGAGGCTAAGTTTAAGGTCGAATTGCCCTGTGCTGCCTGAATGGGTGATGTGTTGCTCAATGCTCCACCATTGGCACGGCAACCCGATGTGATGGTAACGGCAGCATTGTTGATGTCGAAAAATATATTATTGGCACATTTTATCATGATTCTACCATCGCAAGTGGGCAAATTGGGTACTGTAAATATTTCTGTGCCATCGTTGGCGGTGCTTGCTGCGATGATGTGTGGATAGGTAATTCCCCCATCGGTCGAGAGACTAACCGTTACATTGGGGCAAGTTGTGCAAGCGCTTGCCGTGTTCCACGTTGTGGTGAATGTGTTTGTGCCATTGGCGGCAAGCGTTGTGGCGGTGTTTTGCGAAGTAATCGAAAACGGACCGCAAGTTTGGGTATTTACGGTAATGTTTCGTTCTGATGTGCAGCCTCCAGACGGGCGATTGTCTCTTATTGTTCCTCTAAAATTGAGTGTTCGGGCTATGGTTGGTAAAACTTCGTAGGGTGTAGCGGTGCCAGCAGTCAAAGCAGGCAAGTTGGGCAAGTACCTAACATTGCTTGTCGATGGCGGAAAGACTCTAAAATTTGGTCCTGTGGTTTGCGTTCCTGTTGGTGCGGCAGCCATGCCGGCGGCGGGCAAATCCATTTGTTCCCAGCTATAGGTCATTGGGTCGCCGTTGGGGTCGGTTGCTACGAGTGTGAGTTGAAAGGGTGTGCTATGTGGAATGTTGTATGCCGTTGCGGCTGTGGGGCTTGTTATGGTTGGGGCTGTATTGCCCGAAGACGTTGGGGTTGCACATGTGGTGATGGCTGCAAAAGTCGTTATTTGAGCTACGCTGTGTGCATGAAAATAACGGTCAGAATTATTTTGATAAGAATTTCCCGTACACGCCGCATAAGCCATAATGGTAGAGCCGCCGCCGGGTTCGTAGGCAGTCGTCAAACTCAAATTTCCACCACCACAAGGGGTATTTGATGCCGAATGAGTATGTCTTGCACTAAAATTATGAGCCATTTCGTGAGCAACCACGCTTTCAAAAACGCTGCCCGTTGGTCCACCAAAATTAGTTTGCAAACCGCTTGCCGCACGGGCTTTGCCTGTTAATGTGCATACCGCCGAGAGTTGAGCCAATCCACCATTCCAACCTGCGTTAAACACATGCCCCATGTCGTAGTTTGCAGGGAGAATTTGAGCATCTATGGCTGTTTGGTTTTCGTTTAAGGTTGTGGAACCAGTTGGAAATGTTTGAGTCGAGTAAGGGTCTGTGATGGAGTCGGTGTAGATAATGGCGTTGGTCGTTACGAGTGTGAAGCGAATGGTGGCTTCTCGCAGATAGATAGCCGTCACGTTGTTAATGGTTGCGGTGATTTGCGTTAGTGCGTTGGCTTGGCTGCCAGCCCAAGCAGTATATTCGCCTGTGGCTGCTACGGCTAACCGATAGGTGCGAAGTTGGCAGTCGCCGGCTTGTGTGGTTGGCGGGTTTAGCTTTTTGATTTCTTTGGTAATTTCGTTTTCATCGTTTTTTACACCACAGCCAAAAGTTCGGGGTGTTTCATCTTTTTGGTAATAGGCGATGTGGCGTTCGTTGTTTTGCAGCGAATAAAGGCATCACATAAACGGTTCCTTGCTTTCCTCCCAAAACAATGGCGTGCAAACCCATATCGGATATGGTGATGCGTGTGGTCAAGTTTGGATTTTGTGTTGAGATGCCCGCATAGGTCTTGATGTTTGGGTGTTGGGCGGCGACTTGGGCTGCAAGAATGGGCGACTCCACAATTTTGAACGGCTCAAAAGTGCCATTAGGCATTGGGAGCGATAGAACGGTGTTTGAAGCCATGTTTGCCTGATTTGTTTCCATCGGCACGTTGGTTTGCAGGCTTGCAAGTGCTTTTGTGTTCAAGCGTATTGCATGATACTTTGCAACGGTTAGCGTAGGCGGATAAACCGTTTCGGTTGCTTGGGGGCTCAAACTGCTCCAAAGGGTTTGCTCTTGACCAAATACGGCGTTGGAGAGCAGGACAAAAAGAATGAAAATTTTTTTCATGATGTTAAAAATAAAGATGTTAAAAAGTTAAATAGAAGGCAAATATATAAATTTTATTACGATTGTATAATAAATTTGCTTTTTAATGTTTTTTATCAATGGGGTTGTTTAAACTTTTTAATTTGTGGTAATAAATTGGGATAAATCTCATTTTTATGGGCAGATATTGCGGGCATGAAAGTTTAAACAGCCTTGTATTTGATAGAAAGAAGGTGTTGCCGAATTAGCCCAAATACATGCTTTGATTTGTTGTGTTTAGAATTAAAAAATTGATTGAGTGTAAATTTCTTAATAATCTTATCAGGTGCAAACATACGTATATAAAAATAATTATAGAAACTCACTTTGCAAAACGTGTCTGAAACTCCAAAAATAGTGCTTCAAAACCAATATTAGGGTGTCGAGACCATTAGTAAATGATTTTTTGACAAAAAAGCATCAAAAGGGTTTGAATATTTTTGATGTTTCTTGGTTTATAAATTTTTTAATTGATTTAATTTATACACGTTGGTTATTGTGGTTGCTATCTGGTTTTTAGAAACAACAAACCCGACTGCCGTTGAGGGCAAGCCGGGTTTGTGTGGATAGAATTAGGCGTTCTGTGTTTGTATTTTTTAATACCTTACTGTGCCTTTTTTATCATTTTTTTCGATGCTTGTTTGTAGGCAAACATAAATGCACTTACTGCCACGAGTAATACTGCTACTTTTTTCATAATTTTTAATTTTTTTTTATAGTTTTATTGATGTTAAGATTTATTCTTCGTTCCAATTGATGTTCACAATGATTTCGTTTCGCCTGCCCAAGAGTTGGTAGGGCGGGTTGTAGCCCAGATAGCGAAACTTTCCGTCATGGGATATATTTTGTGATTTCAAGGCATTTTTGAGTAATTCGATGTGTTTTTGTATGTTTTCGTTTGAGGCAAAGCCACCAAATGTGAGGGCAGCTGCGTATTCTTGGTCGGCTGTTTTGATTATGATGTCTGAGTTGATGGGCATCGGCAGGCTGTCTTTGCTATACTTTGAGGGCATGACAAAGCTCATGCTCGAAGCCGAGTC
>JAYWHZ010000367.1:0-6841 GCA_043777395.1 Bacteroidota bacterium | reverse complement strand
TCCGCAAGGCTTTGGGTGCCAATCAATCGACTATCAGGCGGCAGTTTTTGTTTGAGGCGTTGTTGATTTGTCAGATTGGCGGTGTTTTGGGTATTGTTATTGGCATTTTGATGGGCAATTTGGTGGCTATGTTGGTTGGCACTGGTTTTATTATTCCTTGGAACTGGATGATTACCGGCGTTGTGATTTGCTTTGTTGTGGGCATTTTGTCGGGCTATTATCCAGCCTCGAAGGCGGCAAAGCTCGACCCGATAGAGAGTTTGAGATACGAATAATTGTTTTAGGGTTTTGAAAAGAGGTCTGTTTGTTTTTTGACTGGTATTCGGTATTGGTCCGTGTCGAGCCTTTGGTTTATGAAGTCGGCATATTCTTTGACCATTTCGAAGCCTACATACTGTCGGTTTTCCATTTTTGAGACCACGGCCACTTGTCCACTTCCCAAAAAAGGGTCAAGCACCACGTCGTTGGGTTTGCTGGAGTAAGCGAGTATTTTTTTGATGATTTCGGCGGGTAGTTTTGTGGGTGTTTTTACGTCGCCGTTCCAGTATTCACGTTTTATTTCCCACACGTCTTCTTGGTCTTTGGTATCCCACACGTCTTCTTTGTCTTGATAGTGGAGGCTTTGCCCTGTTTTGCTTCGGGCTGCTTGTTCAAAACGGCTGTATGGGTAAAATTGTCGGTTTTTGTCGTTGAGGCACACAAAGAGGACGTGATAGTGTGAGGTAACAAATTTTCGGCTTGTAACGAGTCCAAACTGATATTTCCACACAATGTGGTTGATGGTGATGAAGCCCAAATCGTCTAAGGCAATCAAGATGTCTTTGAGGTAGTTCCAGCCCGAAAAGATGTACATGCTGCCGTTGTCTTTGAGTAGGCGTTTGACCTGCGAGAGCCAATTGAAGGTAAATTGCTGGTAGTCGCTGCCGTTTATTTCGTTGTAGCCTTCGAGTACGCTCGATTGTTTTCGGTTGTAGTTTTCACGTTTTGCCTTGAAGTCGATGCCAAAAGGCGGGTCTGTGATGACGAGGTCTATCGATTTTTCGGGCAGCAGGAGCATGCCTTCTATGCAGTTTTGGTTAAATATTCGATTAAATTCAAATGGTTCTTTCAAGGTATTGGTTTTTTAAGGAGTCAAAATGTGTGTTAATTTTTTCCATACGAGATGGTTGCCCTAAACCGTCGGTCTAAGACCCCAATTTGTTCGGCGGCGGCTCTTGATATTTTGAGGTCTATGGCTTCGTTGTCGTCGGTTTCGGGTAGTTTGCCTACTATTTTGACGAACACGTGCTGGTCGTTTTCGTTGTTGGTTATCTTGACGATGGTGCCATAGGCTAACCAGCGGTGGAGTGCATATTTTTTGTATGGGTTTATGATGCCTTTGTCGTCCCAAGTACACACGATTTGCTTCATGATTTCATTTTCGGCTGGTGTGTTTATTTTTCTTTCTGAGGGGTTGCCGTCTGTTGTTTTCTTATCTTTTTCTGTTTTATTTTTGGTTTCGGTGTTGGCTGTTGTGGGTTGGTTTATTTTTTTGCCGCCTTTTTTGTAGCCTACTATCAAGCGTTGCCCATCGGCAATGGGTTTTTCGGAGATGTTGTTCCACGCATTGAGTTTATCGACGTTCAATCCATCGACGAGTTTGGATATTTTGTAGAGGTTGTCGCCTTTTTGGGCGGTATAGTAAACTGGGTCGCCGTTGGGTTCAGCCAACACGCCCTTATATTCATTTTTTATTTTTTCAAACTCCGCATTTTGCTTTGAAACGTCGTTGGCATTTGCCTTTTGTTGTTGTTTTGCCAAGTTTTTGTAGATGGATTTGATGTAGCTCGAGTCTGGATTTTTGGGTACTTTGAGCAGCACACCCACTTGGAGTACGGTATCGACACTGTTGGCATATTTGATGATTTCGGCTGCCGTGTTGTAGCGTTTGGAGATGGCATAGAGCGTTTCTTTGGGTTCAACCTTATGTAAAATATATTTTATTTTGTTGATGTCGATAATCCCAATAGAATCCACACGGGCAAGCGCCACTTGGTAGCAAGCGTTCGACCCTATAAAAGCAAGAATAACAGCGATTTTTTTCAAGGCAGATGGGTGTTTTTTATTTTAAGTGGCAAAAATAATAAAAAAAAAGTTGTTTAATGTTTTTATGTTGTATCTTTGTGGTATTAAATTTCATTTTTTAAATATTTTTATTATCAATGTTCACAGGAACTGTAAAATTTTTTAATGAGTCAAAAGGATATGGCTTCATTACCAACGACTCAACGGGTCAAGAAGTGTTTGTACACGTAAGCGGATTGCAAGAAGAAATTCAGCAAAACGACAGAGTGTCTTTTACCATCCAACAGGGTAAAAAAGGTGCAAACGCAGTCAATGTAAAAAGAATTTCGTAAGGTTATAATTTCAAATAGATAGACCTTCGGGTGTGTCATGTTTTCTAATTTATTTCAATTTACATTCTTCGTAAGTAAAACGCTTTTTAAGTGTCGCAAAGACATTTAGAGGCGTTTTGTTTTTATGCCCTTTTCTGAGCCGCCGCCAACCCATTGCCCAACAAAAAAACCCCACAGCGGTTTGTGCCAGCCGTGAGGTCTTGGTTTGGAGCAACGCATTGCCTTGTAGATTTTTAACCCCTTAGCACCACATTTTTTTGCGTCTGGTTGATGCGTTTGTGTACCTTGGCTCTGTATTTTGTGCTTGCCTTGTAGTTGTTTGGGTTTCCCGTACACCAAAGGTTGCAGACTTTATCGACCGTCAGCGAGTCTCTAATATAATAACCAACATAAATATCGAACATCTGAACCGATTTGTCTTTGTTGAGGCGGTCGGCATAGGTAAATTTTTTCTTTATCTTTTTGATTTTACAAATCCTATTTACGTCATCGACCAACACAGGTGCGATTTGCAAATAGCCCACATAGATGCCGTTGGTGGCTCTGGGGTTGCCTTTGCTTTCGACGTAGCCCAAGATGGTGTGGATTTTAACCGTCGATTGGTCGTTGGTGATTTGGTCGTCTATCCGTTTTTGTGCCTCCAATTCATAGTGAGAAATGAATGCCAAACTGCCCAAAAAAAGCAGTATCAATACAATTTTATTCATATAAAAAATTAAAATGTGAAAATAAAACACAGACCAGCAGCTATCTCGTCGGTCAGTATCTTGTGTTGCTAAATAATAATTAAAAAAGAAATATACGCCTTTGGGGCATTTTAAGTTTGCCTTCGGGTCTATTTTTTTGTTTGTGTTACTGATTGACTACAAACACCTTGGTTTGGGCGTTTCCCTCAATCATTTTGCCGATTGGTTTTGAGGCACATTCGGGCAAGTTGTGTGCTTTGCATAGGGCTATGTAGTCGCCTACGTGTTGGCTAGCTATGGCTACCAGCAGCCCGCCGCTGGTTTGTGGGTCGCAAAGGGTCATGAACTCCACGCCTTCGATGCCGCTCACTTTGTGTCCGTATCCGTTCCAGTTTCGGTACGTGTTGTCTGGCAATATATACTGCGAGGTGTAGAAATGTAACCCATCGAGCAGCGGCACGTCGGCGTTGTTCAATTGTGCAGCCATGTTTTGTATTGGATTTTCAATGTTTTTATTGTTTTCACACATCTCAATCAGATGCCCCAAAAGTCCAAAACCCGTTACGTCGGTCATGGCTGTTACATACTGTTTTTTTGCCAGTTCAAGCCCAATGGTGTTGAGCATTGTGGTTGTGTCGATGAGTTGTTGGTAGTCTTCTGGTTTGAGTTTTTCACGTTTGAGGGCTGTTGCCATGATGCCCACGCCCAGCGGTTTGGTTACAAAAAGCACATCGCCGACTTTGGCGGTGTTGTTTCTTTTGAGTTCATTGGCTTTTAGCAATCCATTGACGCTCAGCCCAAAGATGGGTTCGGTGCTGTTGATAGAATGCCCGCCTGCGAGTGGTATGCCTGCTTGCGAGCAGATAGCCCTTGCCCCTAATAGCACTTCGCTTGCGGTTTGGGTAGAGAGTTGGTCGGTGTTCCAGCCCAGTATTGCCAGTGCCATGATGGGTTTTCCGCCCATGGCGTAGATGTCTGACAGGGCGTTGGCGGCTGCTATCTGCCCAAAATGGAATGGATTATCGACGATTGGGGTAAAAAAATCGGTTGTTGAGAGCAAATATTCGCCGTTTTGGAGGTCGTAGGCGGCGGCATCGTCGTTAGATTGATTGCCCACTACGAGGTTTGGAAATTGGCTTGGGTGTTGGTCGCTTTCGTGTCTGTATCTCAAAATTTCGTCGAGCAAAGCCGGTGCTATTTTGCAGCCACAGCCCGAACTTTTACTCATCTGCGTTAGTCTCATCGTTGGTTTGTGTTTGTGTTGATAAGGGTTCTTAACGGTAGAATTGGTTTTTATATTGTGCAAAGGATTTGAAAACCCCAAGCGATGGCTTGTAGAATTGTTTGCCACAGAAAAGTAAAGGTTCTATTATTTTAATCTTTTTTGGATAAACTTTGTTAATTTTGCACACATTTTAATTAGAAGCAGTAAATGCAAGCAAATTTTTTGGTTGATTTAAGACGTTTTTTGCGTTGGAGTTTTATCACCAACTTCACCATTTTTTTATTGATATTAGCCGGCGGCATCGTTCGCATTACGGGTTCGGGCATGGGCTGCCCCGACTGGCCCAAGTGTTTTGGGCAATGGATTCCACCGACCCAAGCCAGCCAGATACCAAGCAACTACAAAGATATTTATGCACAGATGCGTTTCAAAAAAAACGAACGCCTTGCCAACCTGAGCCAAAAGATGGGTTTAGAGGGCTTTGCATTCAAACTCCGCAACGACAAGACGCTCTACGTAGAGCAAGATTTTAATGCCACAAAGACATGGATTGAATATCTAAATCGCCTTTTGGGTGCTTTGACGGGCGTTTTTATTGTCTTGACAACCTTTTTTGCTTTTAAGATTAGAACACATAAGCCCAAAGTTTTTTGGCTCACGGTGTCGTCTTTGGTTGCGGTGTTGGTTCAGGGTTTTTTGGGTTCGATAGTGGTCAATACCAATCTTTTGCCCTTCATCGTTACGGTTCATTTGTTGTTGGCTTTGGTGGTTGTGGGTTTGGTTGTGAAGGCAAGAGTAGAGGCATTGGACCAAAAAATTGATTTAAATTTACCCTTCAAGCTCAAAAAATGGCATCTTTTGGCGGGTTTGGCTTTGGTGTTGGCTCAGGTGATTGTGGGCAGCCAAGTGCGTGAGCAGATAGATGCAGTTGCCAATAACCTCAACTACAACCAGCGTGAAACGTGGACGAGCCAACTCGGCGGGCTTTTTCATAGCCACAAAAACATGGCTTTGGTGCTTAGTTTGTTTGCGGGTCTGGTTTTTTGGTTCACCAAGTCGCAAGCCAATCCACTCAAAATCTACGGGCAAATGGTGTTGGGATTGACGTTTTTGCAGTTTGTTTCGGGTGTGGCGATGGACCGTTTGGCGATGAACCGTTTTGCCCAATGTGTTCATATTTTTATTGCTACGCTGCTCGTGATGGCTATCTATACGCTTTGGCTGCATGTAAACAAAATTAAAGAAAATAAACAATAGATGAACGCAAAGTTAGCCGATTATAGTCAATTTCTCAAAGTCCGATTGGCATCGCTCGTCGTTTTTAGTGCCGTGATAGGCTACCTGATGGCTATCGGGTCGTTTGATTTTTTTACCCATATTGTAAAGATTCTGATGCTGTCTCTGGCTGGTTTTTTGGTGACGGGTGCCGCCAATGGCATCAACCAAATCGTAGAAAAAGACTCTGACAAACTCATGGACAGAACCAAAAACAGACCGTTGCCCACCAGCCGTATGACAGTTGGCGAGGCGTGGATTTTGGTGGTTTTTTGTGGTGTGGTGGGTCTTGGTATCTTGTTTTGGTTCAATGTCTTGACGGGTTTTTTGGGATTGTGTTCGGTGGTTTTGTATGCTTTTGTCTATACACCATTTAAAAAAATAAATTCTATTGCTGTTTTTATCGGTGCTTTTCCGGGTGCTTTGCCCGTTTTGATTGGCTATGCCGCCGCTGCCAATGCCATTACGTTTGAGGCTATGCTCTTGTTTTTGGTTCAGTTTATGTGGCAGTTTCCCCATTTTTGGGCAATCGCTTGGCAACACAACGACGACTACCAAAAAGCCAGCATCAAACTCTTGCCCAACGAAGACTTGCCGACAAAAAAAACCGCTCTTCAAACGCTTTTCTATACTTTTACCCTTATTCCACTGTGTCTGAGCCTGACTTTTTTTGGATTTGTGGGCTATGTTTCGGCGGTAGTTTGTACCGTTGTTGGTCTCTATTTCTTATACAAAGCCTTTGTTTTATATCAAAAAGGCGACAAACCCTCGGCTCGCCAATTGATGTTTGCCTCGTTTTGGTTTTTGCCCCTAGTCCAAATCATCAACGTGGTGGATAAAATCTAATGACTTTGGAGCAATGTTAATTTGGGTTTTTATATTAACTTTACGTTAAATTTATATTAAGTAATTGTTTACTAACTGTAAACCGCCTACCTTTGTATCCCAAATGAAGCCAAATAACCATTTGAATACATTGTGGACTCCCGCCGCCTGTCAAAACCTGACATCAAGACCCTATTATTCTAAAATATACAACCAATATCTACTCTATGTGCCAAAACATGTAGGGTTTTTTTTATGACAATCAATACCCATCAACCAAATTTATACATACAAAATTATTCACACAAACACATTTACCTCCAAAATCATGCAATTTAAAAACCTTCTTTCCGTCTTGATTTTTGCTACCTTAGCAATTTTCAGCAACCACAATCCGCTCTTTGGGCAGGTTACGACCGCTACCGTGAGCGGTT
>JAYWHZ010000366.1:0-6846 GCA_043777395.1 Bacteroidota bacterium | reverse complement strand
TAAATAGCAGATAAAAAAACAACCGACAATTGATTTCCAGATAAAACATTTTTCCTTTATTGAACCAACATTTGAGGCGTTTTTGTTTAAAATTTTGCCGACTCAAAGGTTTTGAGTTCTTTTTTTGCCTTCCAATCAACCTAACACTGTAGCCATTGGCCGCCAACGTGTTGCAGATGCGTTGCATGCGTTGGTCGTGGTTTAGGTCGTTGGTAACGGTAAGAATGATTTGTTTCATTATTGCATACAAAAGTAATCATTTTTTAGGATTTCGATGCTCAAAAAAAAGTTAGGACACGATGGCAATGCCCGACGATGTGCCGAGTCTGTTGGCACCGGCTTTGAGGAGCTCGATGGCAAATGCTTTGGTTTTGATGCCGCCCGATGCTTTGATTTGTATCTGCTCGGGCAGCAATTGGCTTAGGAGTTTGACCGCCTCTACGGTTGCTCCTGTGGGTGCAAAACCCGTTGAGGTTTTGACGTAATCGACCTGTGCTTCTATGCAGATTTGGGCAAGTTTGTGGTAGTGTGTGGTTTGAAGATAGGCTGTTTCGATGATTATTTTTGAGTTTACGCCGTAGAGCCTGCACGTGTCGGCAATGTTCATGATTTCTTTGTGGAGATAGTTCCAATCGTCGCCCATGAGTGCCGAAAGATTTATGACTGCGTCGATGTCTTTTGCCCCGTTGTCGATAGATTTTTTGATGTCTTCTATTTTTGAGGTGGTGTGGTTGTAGCCCATCGGGAAGCCCACGACGGTTGCCAGTTGGGTTTGGGCATTTTGTTGGCTGAGGTATCGGTGTGCTTTGGCTACAAAGTATGGCGACATACACACGACGGGAAATTGGTATTGGATAGCCTCGTCGCAGAGTGTATAGATGTTTTCGATTTTGGTTTGGGGTGCCAAGCGTGTATGCTCAATAAATTGGGCTAAATGAAGCATCTGAAAAAAGGGTGAAATTTAAATTGGGTTATATGGGTTTATTATTGGCTATCGGTGTTGGGTTTGCAGATTTTGCTTTTTTGGTATTGTAAAACTACACAATAGTTGTCAATAGTGCATTATTTTTATCAGAATATGGTTTTATGTTTTGTTATGATGTTATGATGGTCTTACAGATGTTTGTTGTATAAAAATTGGTTTGAATGATAGTAATTTTACATCGGCAAAACCAATGAACATTTTTATTTTATTAGTTTTGGAATTTTTACATATTTTTGTCATGAGCAGTTCTAAAAAACTAAACCTCTGCCCCAATGAACAATCTATTTACCTTCATTTTTTGGGCTATACTTTGACTTGCCTTCAACTCCATGCCTAAATTATCCCAAAAACGCAAAAGATTGTAGGCATCGTGAGCCAATAACAAAACCGGCAACAAGCGATTGGTTTTGCTACAATTCTGCTGCTCAACCAAAGCGACTCGGCAGTGGCAGCTGGCACAGTGAGCCAGCCAAATGACTCGTTTGAAATCGATGTCAAACTGCTACAGACCAACACCGATTTTGATGCCCAAAGGTAAACATGCTTGCTTATTCTCGATAAAAAAAAGCACAAACCTTTTGAGTTTATGCTTTTCTATGAAATTTTTGTTTTACAATTGTGTCATTTAGAGTAGATTTTTACCGTGGCATTGCTTATATTTTTTTCCACTTCCGCAAAAGCAAGGGTCGTTTCTACCTATTTTTGGGTCTATCCTCATGAGTGGTTGCTGGCGTTGGATTTGGTTTTGCTGTTCTTTTTTGAGGTCTATGTCTTCTACGTCGTCCGTTCGTGAGGTTACATATTGTTGTTTTTGGGTGTTGTTTTTGGGTGTTTGCTGCTGCACGCTGGTTTGCTCTTGCTCTACGAGAATTTTTCCGTGCATGAGTGTTTGCACAATTTCGGTGTTCATCTCATTGAGCATGGCTCTGAACAGGTCGAACGATTCTTTTTTATAGATGACCAAGGGGTCTTTCTGTTCGTAGGTGGCGTTTTGGACGTTTTGTTTGAGTTCGTCCATGTCTCGCAGGTGGTGTTTCCAATAGTCGTCCATCACCGAGAGTGTTGCCATGCGTTCAAAGTCATTGACCACTTCTTTGCCATTGGTTTGGTATCCTTTTTCGAGGTTAGATATGACGTTGATGCCTTTGTCGCCGCCGATGTGTATGGGAATGATGATGTTGATGTATTGATTTTTGGGGTTTTCTACGATATTTTTTATGGCTTTATAGGCAAATTCTGCAATTTTTTCATTCTTTTGGTAATAATTTTCCATTGCCTCTTGGTAGAGTTTGTTGCTCGTGGTGTTGTTTTGTTTTCGGCTATTGGCATCAAAATCTTGTTGACTCATGTTACTGTCGAGTGCCAATAGTTTTATGGTTTCGAGTTTGAAGTTTAGATAATTGGTGTTGGCGAGATTGTTTTGGCAGATGGTATCGCTCACGTCATAGATAATGTCTGCGATGTCCACTTTTATGCGTTCGCCAAACAAGGCGTGTCGTCGTTTTTTGTAGATGGCTTCCCGCTGGTAGTTCATCACGTCGTCGTATTCGAGCAGTCTTTTTCGGGTGCCGAAGTTGTTTTCTTCTACCTTTTTTTGTGCCCGTTCGATAGAGGTTGTTATCATGCTACTTTGAATATATTCGCCTTCTTTGTGTCCCGATTTATCCATCACCCAAGCCACTCTTTCGGAGCCGAACAGGCGCATGAGGTCGTCTTCGAGGCTCACAAAAAACTGAGAGCTGCCCGTGTCGCCTTGCCTTCCCGAGCGTCCACGGAGCTGCCTATCTACCCGTCGGCTTTCGTGGCGTTCGGTACCGATTATTGCCAGCCCGCCTGCTTCTTTCACGCCCTGGCCCAGTTTGATGTCGGTGCCACGCCCAGCCATGTTGGTAGCGATGGTTACGGTACCCGACAAGCCTGCATTAAGAATAATATCGGCTTCTTTTTGGTGAAGTTTGGCGTTGAGGACTTGGTGCGGTAGGTTTCGGAGCCTGAGCATTCGGCTCAGGAGTTCGGACACTTCGACCGATGTGGTGCCCACGAGTGTGGGTCTTCCTGCTTCTCTTAGCCTTTGTATTTCGTCGATGACGGCGTTGTATTTTTCTTTTTTTGTTTTGTAGATGAGGTCTTCTTTGTCTTCTCTGACCACTTTTTTGTTGGTTGGGATAGACACGACATCGAGTTTATATATTTCCCAAAATTCGCTTGCTTCGGTTTCGGCGGTTCCGGTCATGCCGCAGAGTTTGTGATACATTCTAAAATAGTTTTGGAGCGTTACGGTCGCAAATGTTTGGGTTGCTTCTTCTATCTTGACGTTTTCTTTGGCTTCTATGGCTTGGTGCAGCCCGTCCGAATAGCGTCTGCCGTCCATGACCCTTCCCGTTTGTTCGTCCACGATTTTGACTTTGTTTTCGTCGATGATATATTCTACATCTTTTTCAAACAAGGTATAGGCTTTCAAAAGTTGGTTGATGGTGTGAATGCGTTCTGACTTGACCGAAAAGTCATTAATCATTTTTTCTTTTAATTGAAATTTTTCTTCTGCCGATATTTTTTGTTGCTCTATGTCTGCAATTTCAGAGCCTACGTCGGTGAGTATAAAAAACGATTGGTCTTCGCCCTGCGAGGTGATGAGGTCAATGCCTTTTTGGGTGAGGTCTATCTGGTTGTTTTTTTCATCGATGACGAAGTAGAGTTCAGGGTCTACGATTTTTCGCATTTCTTTGGCTTGGTCTTGCAGGTAGTTGGCTTCTGTTTTTTGGTATAATGCTCTGATGCCTGTTTCGCTAAGGAATTTGATGGTTGGTTTGTATTTTGGCAATCCTCTGCTTGCTCTGAGTAGCGGCAGGCCGGCTTCGTCGTTTTTGCCTTGTTCGATGGCTTTTTTGGCATCGTTGAGGAAGTTTCGGATTAGTATTTCTTGGTTTTTGACCAATTTTTCTATGCGTGGTTTTAGGTCAATAAATTGTTGCGAATCGTCACGCCCTACGGAGCCGGCTATGATGAGCGGTGTCCGGGCATCGTCTATCAATACCGAATCGACCTCATCGACCATGGCGAAGTGGTGTTTTCGTTGCACGAGGTCTTCGGGCGAGGTGGCCATGTTGTCTCTCAGGTAATCGAATCCAAATTCGTTGTTGGTGCCGTAGGTGATGTCGGCGAGGTATGCGTTTCGGCGTTGTGGCGAGTTGGGTTGGTGTTTGTCGATGCAATCGACCCTGAGACCATGAAACTCAAAGAGCATGCCTATCCATTCGCTGTCTCGTTTGGCGAGGTAGTCGTTTACGGTTACCACGTGTACGCCTTGTGCGGCTAATGCGTTGAGGTATGCGGGCAGTGTTGCTACGAGGGTTTTGCCTTCGCCTGTTCCCATTTCGGCTATTTTGCCTCTGTGTAGGATTATTCCGCCGATGAGTTGTACGTCGTAGTGAAGCATATCCCACACGATTTGGGTGCCGGCAGCCATCCATCTTTTGGCGTATATTGTTTGGTTGCCTTGCAGTGTTACCGATGGTCTTCGTAGGGCGAGGTCTTTGTCGAAGTCGGTTGTTGAGACGCTTATTGTTTCGTTTTCTTTAAATCTTTTGGCGGTTTCTTTGACCACGGCAAAGGCTTGCGGCAGGAGTCCGTTGAGGAGTTGTTCGATGCGTTGGTCTTTTTGTTTTGTGTGTTCGTCTATTTGTTTGTAGTAGGCGTTTTTTTGGTCTATTTGGTCGTCGGGGAGGTTTTCTGCTTCTTGTTTTAGGGTTTCGATTTTGGTGTTTGTGTCGTCAAGTTGTTGGGCGATGAATGTTTTAAATTCGTTTGTTTTTTGGCGTAGCTCGTCGTTTGACAGGGTGCTTAGTTTTTGGTATTCGGTGTTGATTTGTGCTACGATTGGGTAAATATCTTTGAGGTCTCGGTCTGATTTTGTACCAAAAATGGAGCCTACGGCTTTGTTAATAAATCCTAACATGTGTTATATTTTTATTTGAGTGTTTTTGTTGTGATTGTATTGTGATGGGCAAGCCCAATGATTTGCGCATTAAAAAGCACAAATTTAACCCATTTTTTTAATAAAGGCACAGAAAAGGTATTTTTGTGTGTTTAATGCCATTGTTGGTTTGGGCTACGCTCAACGAACGGCACTTTTGGGCATTGAGTGGAGCCGAAATGCCTTCATTATATTTTTTTAAATGTTCAAAATGCGTATCGTTTTTACATTCAGACAATTTGTTCAGTAAATTAGTTTCACCTTTTATGAATAGTTTATAATTTACGCCAATGAGTTTTTGGAGGGCTACAAAGTCAGCAGTTAGATAAAATTCGCAAGATTTGTCAGTAACTTTGGGTTTTTTGTCAAATATATTGGCTAATTGTTCAAATTCTTTGAGTTTCTGGGTGTTAATTGACCTTTGGTAATAAAAAATATTGTTGCCCACTGTTTGCGTTTTCCAGTTTTTTGTGTTGCGAATAAGTGGCGACGAAAACAAAAATTTGTCGTTATTTTTCTGGGCAATAAACTCAAAACTGCCGCAAAGAATTGGTGTTTTTTCATTGATGCCAACATACGAAACCTGCACCAGATGGTTGTTTTTTTCTATCAAAACAAGGTTGGTGAGATAGGGTTTATAAAAAAATTGTCGTTGTATTTTCCACTTTTTCAATGCCGTTTACCTCTTCGAGCAACATAAATGTTTCGATTTTTTGGCTTGGCAAAATGTCGTTATTTTGTTCGTTCGGTTTTTGTGCAGCCACCAAAAAACTATCGAGCGATGTGAGTAAATATTTTGCTATTGTGGTATCTTTTGGTAGGTTAATGTTTTGATTTACAATGAGTTTGCTGGTTTGTCTATTTGCCAAAAATGTAGTAACAAGGATAATTAAAGTACAAATCGCTTTCATTTTTTTAGTTTTTTTTTGGTTTATTTTAGTTTTTTTTGGGTTTATTTATTTAAAAAAATATCGAATACAAAAAATTATTTATGCCTAAACCAACAGTCGCTGCGTTGGTTTTCATATTTTTTAAACAAAGTATTTATTGGCGTGCCGTGTTTCAATTGGCTGTCAAATTGCGTTCTCGCCAGATAATTAAAGGCACCCATATCGCCCGTAAAAGCAGTTTGGTTTTCTTGGTTAAACGCCTGATGGATAGCACACAGTTTTTCGATAAAAGGATAAATAACCGAAATTTCGCCTCCAATTATCCCACAATTTAAGAGTGTTTCTTGCCCAAACTTGCTTTCATATTGGGCGTAGTCTGTTATTTTGCTACGCAAATTGGCGGCATGGGCTTTCATCCATTCGTTATTGAGTGCTTGGGGTTCGTCGCCGCAAAAAATCGCCGTTGGGTTTTGGATAAAAGTGGTTTCAACAAAAGGATTTTTTATTAAAACAACATCAGAAACATCGGTAACAAACACATTTTTGATGAGGTTGATATGGCGTTTTAAAAAATTTTTATACACAAAATAACGATACACATTGGGATTAAACCTTGGATTGTGGTCTATTTTGATGAATGAAATATGCTCATTTTCGTGTTTTTGGCAGGTGTCTGTGGTAAAATTATTGTGAAAAATAATGCCCTTCAACTTTGCCGTCGCCACCGATTCTGCCCAACTTCGTACCAGTTCGTAGTCGTCGTTTTTGAGTGTCGTGTTGCGATTTACATCATAAATACCCGTCGTGTGGCAAGTCATAATCAGGTTGCTATCTGGCTCCAAACGGAGAACGTTTGAGGTCATTGGTTAGTTGGCACTTATTAAACTTTGTTTTTTGAGGGTCGAGCAGATGCTATTTGGAATGTTTCGGTAATAAATATAGGTTCTGAGTTCTAACCTTTTTGCACGAAACTGCGTTTTGGCTCTCTCAAAAAAATC
>JAYWHZ010000365.1:0-2052 GCA_043777395.1 Bacteroidota bacterium | reverse complement strand
CGGCTATTTTTTCATTTTTGAGCATCCGCACTTCGTTTTCGGATAGGTATCTCCATGTGCCTCTTGGGAGGTCTTTTTTGGTGAGACCTGCGTAGAACACTCGGTCGAGTTTTTCGACTTGGTATCCGAAGTATTCAAATATTCGGCGCACGATTCGGTTTTTGCCTGAGTGTATTTCGATGCCCACTTCGTTTCTGATGCTGGAATCGTTGAGTGCGATGGCATCCACTTTTATCATGCCGTCTTCGAGTTCTACGCCTTCGGCAATTTCTTCGAGGTTTTCGTTTGTTATTTCTTTATCGAGCCAGACGTGGTATATTTTTCTTACTTCAAACGATGGGTGTGTGAGTTGCTGGGTCAGTTCGCCGTCGTTGGTCAGTAGGAGCAAGCCGGTGGTTTGTCGGTCGAGCCTTCCGACGGGATAGATGCGTTCGTTGGTGGCATTTTTGATGAGTTGCATCACGGTTTTGCGTTCTTCGGGGTCGTCGGTTGTGGTCAAAAAGTCTTTGGGTTTGTTGAGTAATACATAGACGTAGTTTTGTCGGTAGAGTCTTTTGCCGTCCATTTTGACGATGTCTGTTTCGTTTACTTTAACGCCCATTTCTGTGCTAACGACATCGTTTATCATGATTTTGCCAGACAATATGAGGTCGTCTGCTTTTCGGCGAGACGACACGCCGCAGCCTGCCAAGAATCTGTTGAGCCTCATTGGAAATTCAAATGGCACTTCGGGAACTTGTACTTTTTCTACTTTTGGTTTTGGTACAAACTGTGGTTTTGTTTGAAATCGGTTGTTTGGTCTTGGAGCATTGTTGCCGCTGTTGTAGGGTCTGCTTTGAAAGTTTCCGCCGCCGTTGCCGCCGTTGTTATTGCCTCTGTAGTTTGGGCTGTTTCCTTGGTTGTTGTTGTATGGTCTTGACTGGTAGTTGTTTGTGTTTTCGCCGCCCGATTCGTTGTTGTATGGTCTTGGCGTGCTGTTGTTATTAAACGAACGATTTTGTGGGTTTCCGCTGGTTGGGTTGTTGTTGTATGGTCGGCTTTGAAAATTGTTATTGCCACCATTTCCCGTGTTGTTGCCTCTGTAGTTTGGGCTGTTGCCTTGGTTGTTGTTAAAGGGTTTTCGGTAGTTTGGGTTTGTGTTTTGCCCGCTTTGCCCTTGGTTGTTGTTGTAGGGTTTGCGGTAGTTTTGGTTTTGGTCGCTTTGCCCTTGGTTGTTGTAGGGTTTTCGGTATGTATTTTCGTTTTGATTTTGGTCTGTGTTTGGTATTTCGTTTCCGCTTTCGTCGTATTTTTTATAGTTTGGTGCTGGTCGGTTGTTGTAGTTGTTGTTGTTTTGAAAATTGCCACTGCCGCCGTTGTTGTTGCCCCTGTAGTTTGGGCTGTTTCCTTGGTTGTTGTTGTAGGGGCGATTTTGTCCTTGGTTGTTGTTGAAGGGTCTTCTTTCAAAGCCACCGTTGGTGTTGCCTTCGTTGTTGCCTTGAATGGGCGTTCGGGGTCTAAAATTTTGTTTATAGACAAACTGCGACTCCGATTCTGACGACGACGGGCTGCTGCTTGGGCTTTGGTTGTTGTCTGGGTAGTTGTTTGTGTTGTTAAACAATGGTTTGCGGTACTGCTGGTTTTGGTTGTTGTTTTGTTGAAAACTACCATTGCCTTCGCCAGCGGGTCTTGGTCTTAAAATGCGTTTGCGTTCGGGTCTCTGACCGTCGTTGTTGGGTTGTGCATCATTCGGATTCTCATCGGAATAATTAGAATTTTCGTTCATTTTTTTTGTGTTTAATTAAATTTTGATGGTTAAATTTGTGTAAAAAATATTAATTCGGTTTTGTGGCATCTCTCGGTAAAAACCCTGCAACTCAACGCAAAAAACGCCTCATTATTGTACGGCATTGTAGATGCAATGAAAGAGAAGTGTGTTTCTACGGTTTTGGGCAATGGGTTGGCTTGGTGGCTTTTAGCCTATAATCTCACGGGAGGAAAACAATGTTGCTGATTGCGTAATTTTTAATTGTTGAGTTTAAATATTTTTAGGATTTGGATAATTAAAGTCTG
>JAYWHZ010000364.1:0-6858 GCA_043777395.1 Bacteroidota bacterium | reverse complement strand
CTCAACTGCCGACGACAATATTTTTGCTTGTTTTTTCCAAGATTTCTAAGCGATTGATTTCCTTTTTCGATTTCTCGCTATATTTTTTGGCTTCTTTGAGGTATTGGCTCTTGGAAAAATTTTCTGAGAAATATTTGTAGCTATCCAATGCTTTTTCGTAGCGTTCCAATTGTTTTTCGGGAATGGAGTTGAGGGCAAAATTGTAATACGATTCTACGACCAAAAACTCTAAATACTCTCTGTCGTCGATGTCTGGATATTCTTTTAGGGCATTTTGCAAAGCCACCGCCGCCGCTCTATAATCGTCCATCTGATAAAACAACATAGCCGATTCGTAGGCTTTTTTTTCTAATTTATCTCGGAGTTTATCCACCAACTCATTGCATTCTTTGAGGCGAGTGCTGGCTGGAAATTTATTGGCAAACAACTGCAGCGCTTCTACCGCTTTCAAGGTCGATGATTGGTCTAACGAGTATTCGGGCGACTCTTTATACAAGCAATAGGCATACATAAAACTCATCTCTTCGAGGCGTTCGCTCTTGGGAAAAGTGCTGCAATAGGTCTTAAAATGGTAGCTCGCCAACAAATAATTGGTTTGCTTGTATTCGTTGTAGGCATAATAATAATAGACTTGCTCGGCTTTTTCTGTACCCCGATAGACCGCCATGAGCTCCTCCAAGAGTGGTGCGGCTTTGTCATATTTCTTATCCGTATAAAACGCTATCGCTTTGGTGTATTTGAGCTGGTAGTCGCCGCTTTTGAGCAGCCTTTGGTAAGAGTTTTTACAAGACACCAAGCCCAAAAAGCAACACACTAACGCCAATAAAACATTTTTTTTCATATCAGAGTGCAAAAATACACTAATTTTTTTATACTTTTAAAACTATTCATTAATCAAAACGTTTTTTTAGTTTTTTGGTTGCATTTAATCGTAATTTTGTACCCAAACAACCTGTTCCCTCCACAACACCAAACATTCAATAAACAATAAATAATGATAAAAATAGAATTAGACACCATCGAATCGGCTCTCGAAGACATCAGAAATGGAAAAATAGTCATCGTCGTCGATGATGAAGACCGAGAAAACGAAGGCGACTTTGTGGCTGCCGCCCAAAATGTATTGCCCGAAACCATCAACTTTATGGCAAAATATGGACGAGGATTGATTTGCGCACCCATGACCGAACGCTACTGCCAACGCTTTGAACTCGATATGATGGTCGGAAACAACACCTCCGTACACACCACGCCCTTCACCGTATCAATCGACTACCTCCACAAAGGCTGCACCACAGGAATATCTGCCTACGACAGAGCCACAACCATCCAAGCACTCATAGACCCAAACACAAAACCCGCCGACTTTGGGCGACCAGGACACATCTTCCCGCTCAAAGCAAACGAGCAAGGCGTTATCCAACGGGTCGGACACACCGAAGCCACCATAGACCTTGCACGACTTGCTGGCTTTGAACCCGTGGGCGTACTTTGCGAAATAATGAACGACGACGGCACCATGGCTCGGCTGCCCGAACTCAAAACCATTGCCACCCAACACAACCTCAAACTCATTAGCATAAAAGACCTTATTGCTTATCGACTCAAAACCGAAACGCTCGTAGAACGAAAAATAAGCGTACAAATGCCCACAAAATATGGCGACTTTGACCTGCTTGCCTTCCAACAAACCAACAACAGCATGGAGCATCTTGCCCTGACAAAAGGCACCTGGAACCCCGACGAACCTGTCTTGGTGCGTGTGCATTCGTCGTGTATGACTGGCGATATATTCGGCTCTTGTCGATGCGACTGCGGCGAACAACTCCAAAAAGCCATGCAAATCATAGAAAAAGAAGGCAAAGGAGTCATCGTTTATCTCAACCAAGAGGGCAGAGGCATCGGGCTGATGAATAAACTCAAAGCCTACCAACTCCAAGAGCAAGGCATGGATACCGTAGAGGCAAACGAAGCATTGGGATTTGGCAAAGATGAACGAAACTACGGCATCGGCGCTCAAATACTCCGAAACTTGGGCGTATCCAAAATGAGACTCCTCTCCAACAATCCAACAAAAAGAGCAGGACTGATAGGCTACGGATTGGAAATTGTGGAGCATATACCGCTGCAAACCAAACCAAACAAACACAACATCAAATACCTACAAACCAAACAAACCAAAATGGGACACGACATATAACAACATATTAAACCAAAAACTAATACTTAAATCCACTAAAAAAAATCCTTCAAGGCGTTGAGACCTCGAAGGATTTTTCTAATTAATGCAATAATAGTCGGTTCAAAGGGTTATTTTACCACCGTAAACGTCTTGTTAAACAGTTGTTTGTTCATCAAAATAGAAACCTGATACAAGCCGTTTGCCAACTGATGAATCGGTAGCGTATAGGTCGTTGTACCCTCATTGATGCCTTTGAGTTCTATTGCGTTTGCAACTTCTTTGCCCGTCATGTCTCTGACCGAAATCAAAGCATCAGTTTTGGAGGTCGAATAAATTTGAAGATTTAAAACATCGTTGGCTGGAATAGGATAAGCGACCACGTCGTTTTTACCAACAATCTGAACCATTCTAATGTCTGAATAGGCAAACGAACCATCGGTATCAATTTGTTTGAGGCGATAGTAAATCACACCTTCCAAAACCGTACTTACATCGTCTTTGTAAGTGTAAGACTGAACCGTCGAACTGTTGCCTGCGGCTTTTATAGTCCCAACTTGTTTGAATGAACCCTCGCTTGCCAATCGGCGTTCTATCTCAAACACGTGGCTGTTGAGTTCCCAAGCGGTTTGCCATTTGAGCAATGCCGTATAGCGATTTGCCAGTTTGGCATCAAAGTCCAACAACGCCACAGGCTGCGGCAATGGTCTTGCTTTGACATAAAACGGACGGCAAAAACAATTGTTCTCCATCGATAGTTCGCTGTTTGCCGTGCTTGGGGCTACGCAAACCTGAACATAATATTGACCAATAGCCAAACCTCCACTCAATTGGGCAAACGTGAAAGCCTGCTCTTGCGATGGTGTCAAACCACCCACAGCTTGATTTTGAGACACAACCAGCGTACCCGAAGCATCGTAGATTTTGTAGGTCGCCGTCAGGCTACCACTTGCTACGGTTGAAATATTTTTGTACTTGTAGTCGATAGAAAGATTGGTAGTGCCTTGAACTAATGTATCAGAGGCAAACGCAAATGTATTATCTACCAAAATTGTACCTTCCGTTTTGGGTTCGTAATAGACCGTCCAACGTCTTAGGATAGGAGCGGTGCGTTGGGCAGCATCATAAAACTTAGATTTTATTTTTAAGTAAGGATATGTGTTTGCATTTATCACCGATAGATTTCCACCCGTTGCTGCGACATCTGACATGAGCGTTGTTTCGACTCCCGCCATGTTGATGCCGACCACATCGACGAGCATGCTGTCTGTGTTCAAGCCGCCGTTTTTGTAGTTAAACGTCAATGCCGACCACGACGAAGCAGGTCCGATGCGTTCAGATGTGAGCGTTCCATTTAGCCATTTAGATGCTGCATAACTCTCTATATAAGCCGTTGCCGATGGGTTGGTGCTGCCGCCATCGACTGCCTGCTGCAAAACTTCGGACGGATAGCCTTTGCGACCAATCATGGTATAGACCGCCGTGATGGTGTTGGCACTGTTGAGCATCGCCACATCGGCACCAAACTGTGATAGGTAAAAAGGCAATGAATCCAATTTGAGATACATGGCACCACCATTTGTAGCACTGGCTCCGGCATAGGTTATTACACTAATGTAGTCGCCAACGGGAATGCTGTTCAAATAATTTTTCATTGCATTACGACCCGCTGCCGTTTGTACATCGTAGGAGACGCTGTTGGTTGGGGCAGCACCACAAGGGTTTGTGCCTTGTATGGTGGCAAGGGTATAGCCGCTGAGGTGCAAGACACGAGCGCCAAAGTTACAGTTGCCGCCGCCCGACATCAAGAAGCCGTTTTTACGCATAGACGAGCTGGTCTGTGCAGACGAGGCAGTAACAAGACCCACATGGTTGTTAAAGTCAAATGATTTGGTGGCGTTGAGGTAAAGAATATCCCTTGGCGTGCTGTTTTCTGTGATTTTGGCATATGTGCTTTGATTGAAGCCTGTTTTGCCATTGATGTACGTGAAGGTGTTGATGTCAGACCAAGTACCGCCGTTGAGTTTTGTTCTCCAATAATAAACCGTCGTGTCGTTTGGCAGTAGGTTTACGCTCAGGTTGGTCAAGGCGTGTGTTGGGCTTGCGTTTTGCTGTGTGTTTGATGGATTGGCGTTAAACCAATTGCTGTTGAAGGTTGGCAATGTATCGACCTGAATGGTGTAGGTGTCGCCTGTTGAAAACAAGTTTGTGTTTTGCAAAACAATGGCGGCGGTTGTCGAACCGACGATGCTGTTGTTGGCTGGTGCTACCATTTCGGCTCTGTTGAGTGGCAGGTCTTGCGTGGTGGTTCCGGTGTTGTTTGTTTCAGAGAGCTCGTCGATGGTGTTTGCTGGGTCTATTGAGATGGCAAACGTGTTGAGACCATCGATGCGTTGGCAACGGGTGTTGGCACGTTTTATGCCGTAATAGACGGTGTCTATGTAGCCCACCGATGCAATTTTGAACACGGGGTAGGTTATGGTTGCTTGCGTGTTGTTGTCGTTGCATTTGGCACATCCACGCAGGTTGGGTGCTGTTCTTGTGATTTGAATGGCAAGCGAGTCGTTTGGTTTTTTACCCAAGTTTTTGATAACGAAAGCCACGGTTATAGAGTCCGAATTGACGTTAAATGAGTTGGAGGTAAGGTAAACGCTTTGCACCAGATAGTCTGGCTTTTCAAAATGAGCCATTTTTAGGGTTGGGTCGCCGTGGTAGATAAATTGCTGGGCGTGGAGAACCGTAAAGTCGTTGTTGATGTCTGACGGATAGTTGAGGAGTGTGTTTTTGGCAATCAATCCGATATAATCGCCATACATTAAGTTGGCAATTCTCTTAGTAAACAGCTCGCCGTGCAGACGCAAGTAGGGTTCGTATCCCAAATCGCTTCCTGCATACCAACCGATGGCACCTTTGTTTTGGGCAAACATGAAGTCTTCGCAGATACACGGAGTGGTGAGAAAACTATTGCCAATATTGCAGCCACCAAAATAATAAACTGGATATTTGCCTACATTAGAATATTCATTGACGCTTCCCATGTAGTAGTGTGTGTTGATGGTAGAGCCGTGACCAAAATAATTGTACATACCAATGCCTTCATTGACCTTCTGAATGGCTTGTACTTTAGAACCGATGACTTGCGGCTTGATGTAGTTCAAGCCCACTTGCTCGACCGACGCACCCATGACACCCGATTCGAGGTTTACTCTATAGTTTTCGGGGGCTCCCAATCCGTTGTCTCCAAAACTCAGATAGCTCTCAAAGCGTTCTTTTTCGAGTTGGTTGTAGCCACCAGAGACGTGCAATACTTTTTTGTTCCATTCGGCTGCTGGTGTAGATTCGTATTGTATCAGTTTATCTAAATAGTTTTGGACTTCGCTTGCTTTTGCCGCCGAGAGGCGACCCACGCCCAGTGCGGGTTCGAGTCCTGTGCCATCTATGCCGTAGGTCAGCATGTTGTCTGAGCAAGTAGCACCGTAGCTTGGCACGAGGTTGTTGTTGTAGTTGGTGGTGTTGGTGCGAGCCAGTTGAGCATTGAGGGCTTTGCCCAATAGGAGCATGTGTTTTGGCTTTGTGGCTTGCTTGCGAATCATAAAATTGACAAACCGCCTGATAGCCATTGGGTGGTTGCCCACGCCGTAGTTAAACTGGTCGTAGAGTTGGTCTACTGTTACGAGCAAGATGTTGTGTGTGCCACCTGCTGCCGAGCTTTTGTAGGCTGCGTAGGTGTTTGCAATGTTCAGTAGTTTGGGGTGTGTAATTAATAAATAGTCGTAGTTTGATGCACTTGGGTTGATGTTAATAAAAGTAACACTTTGCAAAGTTGTGGGCATGACATCGGTATTATCCAGTAGGTATAGGTTTTTATCCACACCAGCATAAGGCACCATGGCTTCAAAGTTTGAGGCAGATAGATTGCCGTTGATGCGTATGTTGTTGGTAAAGTCGTAGAGTATTGGTGCTGTTTTATTGTAATTTGTAAATTCAAAACGAGACACACTACCCAATGTTCCTGCACCGATGCCCGTAAAATTCAATGGGCGAACGCTGCTCGAATTGAGGTTAAAAGTACGTGGATAACGCATTTTGAGGTAAGCAACGTTGTTGTTGCTGGTGCCTGAAAGTAGGTTATTTTTGTAGCGAAGGGTTGTGGTTGCAGTTCCCAAGCTCGACAGTGGTAGGGTAGTGGTGTATGAAAATCTATCAAAACTTTCGTGAAATTTTGTTGTCAGTGTAGCAAGTGAAGTGCTGTTTGGACCGATGCTGATGGTTGCGTCGTGTGTGTAGCCAAAGGTAGCGCTTGCACCAAAGCCCAAAAACTCGAAGTCTGGTGCGGGTGCAGTGCCGGCATATACGTTTGGTGTGTTGATGGTGTAGTCGTATGAACCCGGAATGCCCACGTTGGTACCTGTTCGGGTCATTAGACTGCCAAACCAGCCTTCGCCTGCGGCACAGTCGGAGCGAAAAGAGCGTCCTGCTATTGGCAGACCCCTATAATAGTTTGTTGTGAAGAGCCGAAGTTCTTCGTGGGTATAGTATTGCTCGGCAGTGCCAGATAGGTTGCTCCCGTTGTAGGTGTTGATGCGCAAGCCAGCGTTTGGTGCCAAGGTCAAGAAGTAGGCACTTGTGTCGCTAAACATACTGTAATATTGGTGTGCAATATTGCTCATTTTGATGTA
>JAYWHZ010000363.1:0-2017 GCA_043777395.1 Bacteroidota bacterium | reverse complement strand
AAAACGAACAAAAATTTTCAGGTTAATCTCCACGAACTCGGCATACCGTCGGGCTTGTATATGGTGAAGATCATCGGCAGCAACAATAGCCTGCTGGCATCGCAAAAGTTGGTGATTTACTAAACAGAAAATTGAAAAATCTTGAATTTAATTTTTAGGCTTCGATGTCATTGGCTTCGAGCCAATGTTCCAAAACAACCAATATCCAAATCCTTGCCCAATTTATTTTTGGGTCGCCTGACAAGAACCGTTGCCACAAATCCATGACTTCGCTTTGGTCAAAAGACGTTCTTTTGGCTAAGGTTTGGAGTTTGTGTTCGCAAAATGTTTTGAGTTCGTTTTTAAGCCAATTGCTCCAAGGCAAGGTAAATCCCATTTTGGGTCTATTGACGATTTCGGGCGGCAACAGGCTACCGAGCGACTCGACGAGCAGTTTTTTGGGCGAGTGTGGAAACTTCAAATCGTCGTTCACACCAAACACATATTCGACCAATTTATAATCCAAAAAAGGAACTCTTACTTCCAAAGCATGAGCCATACTCATTTGGTCGGTATCTCTGAGCAGCACATTTTGCATGTAGGTGTTAAATTCGGCATAAGAAACTTGACTCAATAAAAAATTATTAAAACGAAAAAGTGGTGTGTTTTTTAAGGGTTCGAGGGTATTTTTTACCGAATTTTGGGGCAATTCCTTTCTATTCAAAAGGCGAGCAATGTGTTCATCAAACAATATCTGCCTCGAAATGGGATAAGTATTCTCAAAAGAGAGATTTTCTAAGCCCAGCAATTCGGCAATTTTATCGCTTGAAATCGACGGTCGAATGGTTTTTAATACATTGCCGCCGATAGTTCTAATAGGTTTAGGTATATTGTTGAGCCATTGATAGTTATGGAGTTTGGCAGAGCGTTTAAAAATATCGTATCCAGCAAAAACCTCGTCGCCGCCCAAGCCAGATAGTGCCATTGTGATGCCATTTTCTTTGGTTACTTTCGACACGATGTAGGTGTTTGGACCGTCGCCGCTGGGGTGATCCATGGCAGCGAGGGCATCGGGAATGAGTTTCAGAAAATCGTCGGGCGTGAGTTTGATGTTGGTGTGCTTGGTGTCAAATTTTTTGGCAATCATTTTGGCATAACGCTCTTCGCTAAACGCCTCTTCGGCAAATGTAACGGAGAATGTATTGACTTTCGAGGTACTCACTTCGCTCATCAGCCCCACGATGGCACTCGAATCGATGCCTCCCGACAAGAAAGCCCCAAACGGCACATCAGCCACCAATCGCCTTTCGACGGCTTGGGTCAGCAAGGTTTTTACCGTTTTATGGGTTGTTTTTAGGTTGTCATTGGCAGCATTTTTGTCGTATTGTGTTAATAAATCCCAATATTTTTCAACTTTAAAATCCTTTTGGTCAATGGTTATCGAGCTACCAGGCGGCAACATCAACACATTTTCTATCATCGTTTGGGGTGCATAAACGGTTTGAAAACGGAGATAATCGACCAATCCATCGGCATTTATTTTTTTGGGAACGAGACCACTTGCCAGCAAACTCCGCATTTCGGAGGCAAAAACAAGTAGATTTTCATCATTTTTATAGTAATAAAGCGGTTTTATGCCCATTCTATCTCGGGCAATGAACGTGGTTTTTTTGAGTGTGTCGTGGAGTGCAAACGCCCACATGCCATTGAATAGATGCAGGCATTTGCTGCCAAATTTTTGGTATGCAGCCAAGATGACCTCCGAGTCGGTATCGGTTTGGTAGTCGTAGTCTGGTATTTGGGCTTTAATGTCTTTGTAGTTGTAAATTTCGCCATTAAAGATGAGTACAAAACGCTTGTCTTGACTGTATAGCGGTTGGTTTGCGGCATCGGATAGGTCGATGATAGATAGGCGACGATGCCCAAGTGCGATATTCTGGTCAATGAAAAAGCCTTCGGCGTTGGGTCCACGATGAGCCATTGCATCGGTCATTTTTTTGATTTTGTTGCTTGCCTCTTGCTTATTTTGTAGGTTTAT
>JAYWHZ010000362.1:0-2042 GCA_043777395.1 Bacteroidota bacterium | reverse complement strand
GTTGTCCCAAACCGAAGGCACAAAGACGCCATTGTTGCCCGCAAATTCGCTCACGACCCAAGTATAAGAGGCGACGGCAAAAATATTTTTGGTCAATTTTTTTTGCACATAAGTCTCAAAACCATAGGCTCTGCCTTTGCCATTGCTCACAATCTGCTCATTGCCCACCGACCCAAAAAACGCCCCTGCATTGGCAAGCGAAATGCCATCACGCACCGAAACAGGATAGTTGTCATAGACCTTATAAAAACCTTCGACAGTAAACCTCAAATCTTCTTTGGGCAGATATTCCACACCCAAGACATAATGCACGCTTTTGATGTATCGAGCGTCTTGATTGCGGAGTTCGCCGGCGTTGTCTCGGTAGCCCAAAACGGTAAACGAAGGCAGTTTGTAGTACGAACCCACAGAGGCATTGATGGAGACCTGCGAGGTGATGTTGTAAGATAATGCCAATCGAGGCGAGAGGGTTTGGAGTGGATTGTTGCCTGTTTTGGTCAATGTGTTCAAATCTGTTCGGATACCAAATGAGGTACCCAGACGGTAGCCAAAAAAACTTTTGGAGACCTGTGCAAATGCTCCGTATCTAAAAAATTCGATTGCCGATTTGCTATCAATAATCAAGTTTGGCTGGATAATATTGCCATTTGGGTCTTTTATCTCTCTTCTCAATACATTAAAAATAGCACTGTTGAACTTGACATATTGCCCCATGATGCCATAAGAAAGTTTGAACGTCTCATAATTTTTATAGACTTCGAGCCGCATTTTATTTTCTATCTCTTGCGAACGAAGTTTGAGTGTTCGTTTGCTTTCGTCGTCAAACTGTCTATTTTCGAATTGGTCTAAGCCTGTTTGCGACATGTTTCGGCTCACTGCCAAGTTCACAAATCCCTTGTTTATCAGGTGTTTGAGTGCAAATCCGGTGGTGTAGGTCCATTGGTTTATGTTTGGGTTTGAACGCAAGATGTATTCGTTTTCGGGTGTTGAGTTTTTGGGTGCTACCAGATAGAAGTTGTCAATTGCTCCTATTCCCAATGCGGTGAGTGTGGTTTTTTTGCCCAGTTGGGTGGTCGTTTTGTATTGAAAATCCCAGTAGTTTGGGCGAATGGGCAAGTCGATGGCTGCAAATAAAAATTGGAGGTAAGAGCGTCGGGCAGAGACAATGAAGTTGGTTTTTTTGGATAGAGGACCTTCGAGTGTTAGTGCCAATTCGCTTGAACTCAAACGGGCATTGCCCGAGAGGCGTTCGGGATTTCCTTGTCGTTGTTTGAACTCAAAGGTCGAAGCCAATGCATTGTCGTAGCGGGCATTAAAAGCCGACGACGAGAGTTTTACGTCTTCGATAAAAGACACATTCAAGATGCCATTGGAGCCGCCCGAGCTGCCTTGCGTGGCAAAGTGATTGATGACAGGAATTTCGATGCCGTCCAGATAGTACACGTTTTCGTTGGGTGCGCCGCCCCTGATAACGATGTCGTTTCGGGCTGCCGATGAGTTGCCGCCTACGCCCGGCAGGGTTTGAATGACCTTAAAAATATCGAAATTTCCACCTGGGTTGCTGCGTATCTCTTCGCTCGTGAGGCTATTGACCGACAGCGGCGTAACAATATCGACGACAGAGGCAGAGCGTTCTTTATCGACCTGAATGACGACTTCGCCGAGGGTTTTGTTGTCGGCATCGAGTTCAAAATTGAGGATTTGGTCGTTGCCCGACGTTACGCTGATGTTAAATTTGGACAGCGATTGGTAGCCGATATAGCTCGCTTTGATTTCGTAACTTCCAACGGGAATACGTTCTATTTTGAAGTTGCCTTGGGCATTGGTTGTGGTGCCGATGCTGGTCCCAACAACGACGAGATTGACAGCCACGAGGGTTTCTTGTGTGTTTTTGTCTCTGACAATTCCTCTGACGATGCCCAAGTTTTGGGCAAAAACAGGCATAGAAGGCAGCGTAAGACCCAAGAGTAGCAAGATGGTTAGTAGATTAATTTTCATAAGAATTGACGTTGAATGATGAATGGTTTTAATGTTTTGGTGAT
>JAYWHZ010000361.1:0-2063 GCA_043777395.1 Bacteroidota bacterium | reverse complement strand
TGCACAAAACCCTGTACGAGGAGTCCCCACCAGTTGCTACGTTCACCAAAATTGATGGGTGCATCCATGGTTTTCATGCCTTGCTTTGCGAGCCAGTTTTGGGCGGTATCGAAGAGTAGATTAGCCGCCTTCTGGTGGTTTGTGCATTCAAAAAAGCCTGCTCCGCCCGTCTTGTTTTCAAGCCCTTTGGCATCGATGAAGGCTGCTATCCTGCCGAGATAGCGTTGGTTGTTGGTGTCTTTAATTAGCCATCGACATGCTTTGCCGCCATTTTGAAACACTGGGTTGGTGTGTTTATCAAATATTTGGGCAATGTCTTGGTCTAATGGTCTGACCCAGTTGGGGTCGTGTTGATAGATAGATAGCGGCATTTCCAAAAATGCTTGTTCTAACTGTAGCGTACAAACTTCTACGATGGTCATTGGGTTTACGAATTGCTAATAAGGGTTTCAAAGTTAGTGTTTTTACCCCAAAGTGCATCAAAAAAACCCAAACGTGTTGAGGGTTTAGGTTTTTATTGGTTTTGTGTTTGAGTTTATTTGACCATCTCGATGCTTCGTTCAATAAACTGGCTCAGTGCCTCGCCTTTGAGCAGCCCTTGGCTCAGGAGAGCCAAATCGATGGCTTGCCTTGTGCGTGCTTGCTGGTCTGGCTCGTTTTGGCTTTCCACGATTTTTTGGATATACGGGTGGCAAGTATTGACGATGAGGTTTTGCGTTTCGGGAAAATTTCCAAACATCTGCATGCCGCCGCCGCCGCCGAGCAGGCTTTGCTCTTTCATCCGACGCATGAACTCAGGTCTGACGACAAGCATTGGGGCATCGTCGGGCGATAGGGCTTCGGTTTGGACGTTGAAGGTCGTGTTGTTGATGGATTTTTCGGTCAGTTCTTTGATGGTTTTGGTTTGCTCTTCGGTCAGAAGGCTTAGCCGTTCTTCGTCTTTTTCGATGAGTTTGTCGATGGTGTTGCTGTCTATGCGTCTGAAAGAAACTTGCTCCAATTTGCCTTCTACAAGCTGTATGAAGTGAGCATCTAAGACATTGCCCATTTTGAGGACATCGAAGCTTCGTTTTTTGGCTTGCTGAATGTAGGCGTTTTGGAGTTCAGAGTCATTGGTGTAAAGCACAACTTTGGTGCTGTTTTTGTCTGTTTGGTTGGCTGCTATGTGTTCTTGATATTCATTCCAAGTCATTTTTTTGCCTTCTATGTTTTCGTAGAGGTTGAATATTTTGGCTTTCTCATAAAATTTTTCGTCGCTGAGCATACCGTATTTGACAAAGACCTCGAGGTCTTGCCATTTTTCTTCAAAATTGGGTCTATCTTTTTTGAAGATTTCAGCCAGTTTGTCGCCTACTTTTTTGGTGATGTGGTCGGATATTTTTCTGACGTTGGAGTCTGTTTGCAGGTAGCTTCTCGATACGTTGAGCGGAATATCGGGCGAGTCGAGTACACCATGCAAGAGCCTCAAAAAGTCAGGAACGATGTTTTCGACCGAATCGGTGATGAAGACTTGACGGGAGAAAAGTTGGATTTTACTTTTTTGGACTTCAAAACTATTGGGCTGCATCTTTGGAAAATACAAAATTCCCGTGAGGTTAAATGGAAAATCGACGTTGAGGTGTATCCAAAACAAAGGTTTTTCGGAAAATGGATAGAGTTCGTCATAAAATTTGAGATAGTCTTCGTCTGTCAAATCGGCAGGCTGTTTGGTCCACAACGGGTTGGTATTGTTTATTTTTTTGCCTTCAAACTCAATATCAACGGGCAGGAATTTGCAATATTTGTCCAATATATTTTGGATACGCAGCGGTTCAATAAACTCCATAGAGTCTTCGGCGAGATGCAGCACAATGTCTGTTCCCCGTTCGGTTCTGTTGCCAGCAGTGATTTCAAATTCGGTCGAGCCATCGCACACCCAGCGAGCCGACGTGCTGCCGTCTTTGTAAGAAAGCGTGTTGATTTCGACCTTCGAGGCAACCATAAAAGCCGAATAGAAGCCCAAACCAAAGTGTCCGATGAGTGCATTTTCGTTTTTATCTTTATATTGCTCAATAAACTCAGAT
>JAYWHZ010000360.1:0-2068 GCA_043777395.1 Bacteroidota bacterium | reverse complement strand
TATGGTTTAATGAACTTAGACTGACCGATTTTGACCAGCGGAGCGGCTGGGCAGCAACCTCCACAGCCAACATTCGCCTTGCCGACGTGGGTACGGTGAGCGTGTCGGGTGCTTTGAAAACGGTAGGCTATGGTGGCATAACCTCCCGACCCGCCGAGAGAAGCCGTGAGGACAGCCGCCAGATGGATGCCGCCTCGCAGTTGGAACTCGGCAAGTTTATCCCCGAACGGTTTGGCTGGTCGATACCCATGAATTTGGGCTACTCAAAAGCACTTTCTACACCCGAATACAACCCTTACAACTCTGATATACTCCTCAAAACGGCACTCGCCGAAGCCTCGAACCAAGCCGAGCAAGACTCATTGACCAACATAAGCCAAACCACACTCACACGGAGAGCCATCGGTTTTAATAACGTGAGAAAAAACAGAACACAAAACCCAAATGCCAATGCAAAACCAAGAAAAAATCAACTTTGGGACATCGAAAACTTTGCATTTAACTATACCTATTCCCAAATATTAAAAACAGACCCCTTTGTCAAATTTAACGACGACCGACAGTATAGAGGCGGCATAACCTACAACTTTAATACGAACCCCAAAATGTTTGCCCCGTTTGAAAAAACCATTAAAAACAAACATCTGGCATTTATTAGAGACCTCAACATCAACCTGATTCCAAGTACCATCAGTATCAGAGCCGACATAGAACGTCGGTTTAATGAAATTCAACTCCGAAACACCACCGCCGATGCCTCGGGCGACCTGCCGAGCTACATCAACAAAAATTTTGTCATGCACCGAATGTTCACCGTCAGACACGACCTGACCAAATCCATTCACTTAGACTTGGACATACTCGCCGATGCCCGAATTGATGAGCCAAACGGAAAAATAGACACCCAACTCAAAAAAGACACGGTGCTTGCCAACCTCAAAAAACTAGGTAGAACGACTTCGTACAAGCAAGATTTTAATGCCACCTACAACCTGCCTTTCAACAAATTTACGTTTCTCGACTGGTGTAATGGCAACATCAGATACAACGCCCGCTACGAATGGCGAGCCGCACCCCGTTCTGCCATCGAACTGGGCAACACCATTACGAATGCACAAACTCAGCAACTCAACGTGCAAGCAAACTTTTCGTCGCTCTACAACAAATCTAAAATATTAAGAAAAGTGATGAGCGACGAGCCTTTTGTGTTTGAAAAAAAGAAAAAAGAAACACCCAAAGATGATAAAAATAAAAATCCAAAACCCGAATTAGAGCAAACCAAAGACGAAAAAATAGATAAAAATAACATCGTATTAGAAAAAGGTAAATTAGAAAAAGGTAAAAAAGAAGACTCAACACCAATAAAGAAAATAGACAAAAATGGCAAACCATTAACCAAAAGAGAACTCGCCGAACAACAAAAAAAGCAAGACGAAAAAAATAAGAAAAAAACCAAAAATCAGTTCGGAGAAGACATCGACGACGACAACAACATCAAAATTGGGCAAAACAGAAGCAACCCATCACAAAACAATAAACCCGATTTTAACCTCGCCAACTTCATGCTCAAAGGCACGGGAAGGCTCTTGCTATCGGTCAAAAACGTGGCACTCACCTACAGCACCACCAAGGGCATTGGGCTACCCGGATTTGTACCCGAAGCCAACTATCTGGGCAACGATTTTAGCCTCGATGCCCCGGGTTTGCCCTTCATCTTTGGAAACCAAACAGACCTCAGACCCATCGTTCAGCAACAACAGTGGCTCACGTTAGACACCAACCTGATGGCTCGATACGGACAGTCAAACCAAGTCAATCTATCGGGTAGAATGAGCCTCGAACCCTTCAAAGATTTTAGAATAGAACTCACCAACACCTACAACGGAAATGCAAACATCAGAGACAATTTTAAGGCAGGAAACAACGGACGTGTAACCTCTTTTGCACCCATAGACAGCGGAAACTTCTCGATGTCTATCATTGCTTGGCGAACATCGTTTGACAAACTCACCAAAGCCGCTGGCATCGACGGCAAAAACTATCAATCGGCAGCCTACGACCAGTTTTT
>JAYWHZ010000359.1:0-7018 GCA_043777395.1 Bacteroidota bacterium | reverse complement strand
ACGATAGCACCCAGATACAAAGCGATGACTTTGTCGAAGAGATTGATTTTTTGGCGAATGGCACAAAACACCAAACCCGAAAGCGTAGAGCAAAACGTGGCAATGAGTATCGGAACAAACACATCGGAGGGGTTTTTTGCACCCAATTCAGCCCTATACACCATGATTTGAACGGGGATAATGGTCAGGCTCGACGCATTGATGACCGCCATCATGATTTGGGCATTGGAAGCCGTGTCTTTGTTGGGGTTCAAGGTTTGCAGTTCGTTCATGGCTTTGAGGGCAATGGGCGTTGCGGCGTTGTCTAAACCCAGCATATTGGCAGAAAAATTGAGCATCATAGACCCAACCGCTGGGTGGTTGCGGGGAACTTCGGGAAAGATACGGGCAAAAAACGGCGATACCACACGTGCCAATATCTCGACCATGCCGCCCCGCTCGCCAACCTTCATGATGCCCGACCAGAGTGCCATGGTGCCTGTAAGCCCCAAAGCGATTTCAAAACTTGTCTTCGACATCTCGAAAGTGGCAGCCGTCATGTTGTTAAAAACCAAGACATCGCCCAAAAAAATAAGTTTAAACAAAGCCACCACAAAGGCAATGACAAAAAAGGAAAGCCAAATATAATTTAAAACCATTGGATTGAAATAAAATTTAGAAACGCAAAAGTATAACATTAATAACACCATTTTTGAAATATCTTGATACTTGCCTCTACCAACGCTTTTTATGCTGCTGTTTTATTGTCAAAACCAAGCATTCATCTACAAAAAATGGGTCTTCGTCTATTGGTCTAATTTATTTTCGAACTCATCGAACAAAATTTTACCAACCGTTTTGACCTACTACCTTTGCAGTGAAGTTTTAGCCCAATGATTTGGGAATTGTTTTGTATCACTTAAAAATATTTTGTAAAATGAAATCTAATTTTTTTACCCATCTTCTCATTTGTTTTTTTATTTTTAACATTGCCCAGCCCGCCAAAAGCCAAAATGCCTTGTCTGTTGCCCAAAATTTCAACGTCTTTGTAGAACAAAACACGACGCTTGCCAACGGCAGCAGCCAAGCCGGCATAGCCACAGGCAACAACCTGACGATGAAGGGCTTTTTTACAGTTTCGACACAAAATGTGGGGCGTTTTAAAGTCAATAATCAACCCATAACGCTTGTCGTGGGCAATCAAATAGCCTTTGAAAGCAGCACTGGCTCGGTCGATGTGGCTCAAAATGGGTTCATAAAAATTGCAAATGGCAGCAATATCAACATCGCAAACACAGACACCAACACCCAAATTGCCCAGACCAACGCTCCAATCGGCAGCAATGTAAGGCTCAACCTACAAGGAATTCAACCCAACTCAAACCCTGTTTTGGGTCAAGTTATCGATTTTCAGTCGGCTTTTGCCACGCTGCGTTCCAAATCTATGGGTTTTAGCACGTGTCAAAACAACGTCTCGACTCAAAACCTATCTATCAATCGCATAGTTCTTAGGCTGACAGTCGGGCGTGAAAATGTGTGGAACGTATCGGGTGCTGACCTCAAAAAAATAATTGGTGAAATCAATTTTTCTACCTTACCATCGGCTACCACGCCGCTGCTTATCAACGTCGATGCACAAGGCATTTTCGATTGGCAAATCCCCAGTTTTTCGGGTGTGTCGCCGCAAATTGCCAGCCATATTTTATTTAATTTTTACAATGCAACGCAAATCAACATCACGGGACACAACCGACTTTTAGGTGCTATCTTAGCCCCAAACGCTACGCTGGTAAAAAATAATATTGGCGAGATAGTGGGTCAAATCGTGGTTCAAAACTACCAACACCAGCAAGGCGAAGTGCATGATCAACCCTTTTTGAGTAACTCCATACCCTGCACCGACCAGTCGCTGCCCGTGAGTTTAATCTATTTTAAGGCTACAAAAAGCAAAAATACCATCGATTTTGTGTGGCAAACAGCCGCCGAAACCAACAATGCCCATTTTATTGTCGAACGCACCCAAAACCCCAACGGCAGCCCAATTGAAACCATTTGTAGCCTAAATGCCCAAAATAAACCATCAAAATACACCATTTCTGACCAAAATCCAAGCAAAGGCATCGCTTTTTATCGGTTGGTTCAGGTTGATGTTGATGGCAAACGCACCAGTTTTGAATGGCAAAAAATAAACTACACGCTTTCCCAAACCCTCAGAGCGGTGGCGTATCCCAATCCTGCAAAAGACGTGTTGAACATTCGGATTTTGGACACCGAAAACGAGGTTTTTATATCGCTCTTAAACGCACAGGGTCAGACGGTTTATTCTAACCAAACCAGCGGCAACGCAAGCGTCGAGATAGAGACCCAACCGTTTGAGAGTGGCATTTATACCCTCAAAATCGTGGGCAACGAACAGACCGTAACCCAAAAAATAAGTGTTGTTCGCTAACCGACGGACACAAAATATACCAAAAATACAAAACAAAACTTCAAAAAAAATCTTTTTTCTGTGATAGAAAAGAGGTTTTTATTTTTTTAATGGCATTGGGGTGCTGATTTTTATTTTTTAAAATACGTTTTATTCTAAAAGACCGTTTTTTAGCACTATTTTTGTAGGTTGAAAGGTGGCAAATGCCATTTTTTTAAGAAAATACCTTGTACCGCCTCAAAAAATACACCAAAAGCAGCTTCAAAATTGCTCACCGATTGGTGCTTGCCTCTACTTGGGGGTTGGCTTTGCTTGTCTTGCTGTTGCTCCAACACGATGTACAACTCATGTTGGCAAAAAAAGGCGTGAAATACATTGCCCAAACCTACAAAACAAACATCAGCATAGAAGATTTTTATCTCAATCCGTTTGGTAATATAAAAATTAAAGGGCTTATAATCAATGACTTAAAAAATGATACCTTGACCTATGTCGGCTTTTTGAGTGCCAATCTGTTCGACATCAACCTGCGCCAATATACTTTGAGCATGGATACGTTGCTGCTCGAAAACGCCCATATCAACCTAAACAAAACAAACCAAATATACAACTTCGATTTTTTGATTCCTAAAATAAAAAATAACTCAAAAACCAACGATAATTGGCACATCACCGCCAACCAAATACGCTTTGAAAACCTGCGACTATACCACAACGACAGCCAACAGCCCTACAAAAAAGACTTTGACCCAAACCATTTGAAACTAAAAAAACTCAGTGGCTTGTTTAAAAATATCGACATTAGACCCCTGACAAACCGCTATCTGGCTGAAATCGGATACCTGAGCCTTGTAGAAAAACAGTTTGTATTAAAAAATTTGAAAGGCAGTTTTGAGGTAGATAGCACCAAAATCATTGCCCAAAATCTGCTGATAGAAACCTCTAAAAGCAAAATTAGAAGTTCGATAGAGTTGCTCTATGGCAGTTTTTTGGCTTTCGACGATTTTGAAAACCAAGTCTTGATAAGCACCACATTTAACGCCTCGGTGATTGACCAAAGCGATATTGACTATTTTTTTAATCGCATAATCGTTGGTAAACCGCTTGTGTTTTCGGGCAACATAAAGGGCAAAGTCAATCAGTTTGTGGCTCGAAACCTGTTTTTGGGCGTTGATACAAGCAGTTATTTCATGGCTCAAAACCTAAACGTCAAAAACATTGCTACGCCCAACCAAAGCCTGATCGTAGGCACTAACGTTAAACTCAAAACCTCAAAAACACACCTCCAAAACCTTGTGCCTTACATGGAGTTCCCGCCAAACACACAAATTAATCTGGATGCACTGGGGCAACTTGTCTTTGAGGGCAATATTGAAAGCCAGTACATCAAAAAATTTAAGTTAAAAGGAAAAATTCGTACCCAAATAGGCAACATCGAAACCGATATACTGGCACACATAGCCGCCGCAAAAAGCCAATATAAAGGCTATATCAAAACCAATAACTTCGACATTGGGACGCTCCTCAACCAAGGCAAACGCATCAACCAACTCACCTTCGAGGGCAAGATAGATGCTATGGGCAACACACTCGAAAACCTCGTGGCAGACATTGATGCCAAAGTGCAATCGGCAACGCTCAACGACTACTTGTATAAAAACCTCGCCGTGGTGGGCAAAATCAACGCCAAACTGTTTGTAGGGCAGCTCAACTCCGACGACGAAAACGTGCGTTTTGACTTCAACGGCATGGTCAATATGCGTCAAGAAACACCAATCTATAGCTTCCAATCCAACGTCATAAAAATAGATTTTGGCAAATTGAAACTCATAGAAGGCTACAACGGCACGCTCGAAGGCAAGATAGACTGCGATTTTAGGGGCAAAGACATTGCCAATCTGCATGGCAAAATGAACGTGAGCGACTTCATCTATCAAGAACAAAACCGTTTTTTAGACCTCAAATACCTCGAACTCATTGCCGACAGCAACAGCTTCATCAGCCTCAATTCGGATATACTCGATGCCACGATTTCGGGCGAATATAACCTCAAAACACTGCCCAACGACGTAGAAAGCTTCTTATCTAAATATTTGCCCTCAATCGTACCCAAAAAAGAATCAAAATCTTATCATAAAGTGGTCTTCGATGCCGACCTCAAAGAAGGGCAACGCCTCGCCGATTTCTTTTTCTTAAACCAATATAAAGTCGAAAACATCGCCCTCGATGGGGTTTTTGACAACCGATATGGGCAACTCAACATCGATGTCTTTTCGCCCTCTTTCTCTTATCAAAACAAAACCTTAGACTCCATAAACCTCAAAGGATTTGCGACTTCGCAAGACCTCGTTTGGACTGCCAAAGTGGCTACAATAAAAGTAGATGACAGCATTGTGGTTAATAAATTTGATGTCTTGGCAAAAATCTATAACGACAAAGTGGAGTTTTTGAGCCTCGTAGGCATCGAAAAAGCAGAAAACAACGCCAATTCTCGACTCGCTGCCCTGATTGACCTCAAAGCCAACAAACTTGAATTTTTGCCAAACAGCACGCTTGACCTCGACGGCAACGTGTGGGAAATATCGCCCTATGCAGCCATTGGCTTCAATGAAAAAGATAAAATCAGCATCGACGGGTTCAAAATTAGCCAGCAAAATCAATTCCTACGCCTCAACGGCACCATCTCGAAGCAGCAAACCGACACGCTGACCGTTTGGGCAAGAAATTTTGACCTCTCGCAGTTTAATCCTATCCTCAAAAATTTTGACAGCGAGCTCGGCGGAACGCTCGACGTGTATGCCAAAACCAACAATGTTCTTGATAATCCGATGGTTTTTGGGCAATTGGACATCAAGAAATTTGTGTTTGATGAAGAACCCATCGGCGACATTGAGGCACACATAGACTACGACAGCAAGGCAAAAAGAGCAGAAACGATACTCACTATCCTGGATGGTTTTAAGCCCAGAGCATCGGTGGCTGGCTTTTTTCAAATAAAAAACAACAAGCCGTTTATGGATTTCGACATCAGCTTGGACCAACAAACCATCAAACCCATCGAAAAACTGTTAGAACCGACGCTCACCGACATACAAGGACTTGCCACAGGCGGATTGAGGCTCTACGGAACACTCGACAAACTTTCGCTAACGGGCTTTGCCAACTTGGAAAAAGGGCAGATAAAAATAGATTTCTTGGGGCAAACCTATTACCTAAACAAAACCCAGATAGATTTTACTGACCAATATATTGACTTTAACCAAACACAACTCGCCGACAAACAAGGCGGAACAGCAACCCTGAGCGGAAAAATAAAACACAACTACTTTCAAAACACCAGCCTCGACCTCAAAATAGATGCCAACAAACTGCTCGTTATCAACAACCAAAACCCAACCCTAAACGAACTATACTACGGCACGGCAGTTGCCTCGGGCTATGCCACACTCAAAGGCATGGTTAATGACATTTACATCTACGTAGCCGCCACAACCCAAAACGGAACAGACATAAAACTGCCCTTGACATCGCCCGAACTCTATGAACAAAACAAATTTATAACCTTCGTATCGGAAGAAACAAAAACCAACAAAGATAAAAACTTAACCAACGAAGCCAAAGTCGATATCAGCTTTGACCTCGACCTCTACGTAACGCCAAATGCCAAAGTAGATTTAATTTTCGACCGTGTTGCCGGAGACATCATCAGAGGTACAGGCAGCGGACTGATAAAAATGAACGTGGACAAGCAGGGCAATTTTTCGATGCTCGGAAAATACAACATCACACAAGGCAATTATCTGTTTAGCTTCCAAAACACATTTGGACGTGAATTTGAAATCAAAGAAGGTGGCAGCATCACTTGGACGGGCGACCCTTACGACGCTCAAATAAACCTCGATGCAGTCTATAAAACACGTTCTACACTCCAAAATCTATTGCCGTCCATTGCCGACGAATCGCTAAAAAACTACCGATTTCCGATAGATTGTATCCTGAAAATGAACGGTTCGATGCTCTCGCCAGCCATAGATTTTGCCATCGACATACCCACACTGACCAACAACACCGCCGCAAGCAACTACGCAACGCTCATTGCCTCTCAACTCCGAGACATCAACAACAACCCCCAACGCCTCAACGAACAAGTGTTTGGACTACTGATGTTCGGACAATTTATCCAAAGCGAAAACCTGCTCTCGGTCGGCTCGGTGGGCGATGTGGCACGAAGCACCGTGAGCGAATTTGTGGCAAGCCAAATCAACAACGTCCTATCTCAATATACGGGCAACCTAAACATCGGGGTAAACTACCGAAACACCAGCAACAACACCTCCGCAGCCACCAACATCATCAACCCAAACGACCTACAAGTCATGCTCAGTACAACGCTCTTCAACGACCGCATTGTACTCGATGCCAACGGCGGAAGCGTAGCATTAAACAACACCAACCGAACCTTTGGCGGCGACATATCGGTCGAATACAAAATCACACAAGACGGTAGGTTTAGAGCAAAAATGTATAACAAACTCGACGACCGCTCCGCTTTCTCAAACGCAACGCTCTACCGACAAGGCGTGGGCATCAGCTACCGAAAAGAATTTAATA
>JAYWHZ010000358.1:0-7029 GCA_043777395.1 Bacteroidota bacterium | reverse complement strand
TGAATCCACCTTGCGACGAGTTCTTTTCCTGTTCCGTTTTCGCCCGTGATGAGTATTCGGGCTTCGGTGGGCGCCACTTGGTCTATGGTGGCTTTTATGGCTTTTATGATTTTACTTTCGCCGATGATTTCTTGTATGCCATAAATTTTTTTCTTTAATGTTTTGGTTTCTACGACGAGGTTTTTTCGTTCGAGGGCGTTTCTTACCGTTACCATGAGTCTATTGAGGTCTGGCGGTTTGGAGATAAAATCAAATGCACCCAATCGAGTGGCTTCTACGGCGGTTTCGAGGTTTCCGTGTCCCGAAATCATCACGACGGCTACGTTGGGTCGGTGTTTGCTCAGGTGTGCAAGGAGTTCGAGACCGTCCATTCGGGGCATTTTTATGTCGCAAAGCACCAGGTCGTAGTCGTTTGCTTCTATCATTTGTAGCCCTTCGATGCCGTCGGCAGCCTCAGAGACCTTAAATTGTTCGTATTCCAAAATTTCTCTCAGGGTGTTTCGTATGCTGCGTTCGTCGTCTATGATGAGTATGTTGGGCATTTTGTTTTGTTGGGTTATTTTTTAGGGTTGAGCATTAAATTAAATTGTTTGGGCATTAAAAACGGTGTTGGTTGGTTTAAGACAATATTTTATAGGTCTAATAGCGATGGTCTTCGTTGTTGGGTTCTTTGTAGGGCTTGTTCGTGTCTCCAATCGGCTATGAGTTTGTGGTTTCCCGAGAGGAGTATTTGGGGTACTTTTAGCCCTTTGTAGTCTGTGGGTCTGGTGTAGGCTGGTGGCGATATGAGGTTGTTTTGAAACGAGTCTTCGAGTGCTGAGGTGCTGTCGTTGAGGGCATTGGGAATGAGCCTGACGATGGCATCGATGAGTACGGCTGCTGCCAGCTCGCCGCCAGAGAGGACAAAGTCGCCCAGCGATATTTCTTTTGTTATCAAGTGTTCTCTGATGCGTTCGTCTATGCCTTTGTAGTGTCCGCAAAGCAGAATAAAATTTTGTTTTAATGAATAGTTGTTGGCAATAGACTGCGTAAATTGTTCGCCATCGGGTGCCAGATAAATGATTTCGTCGTAGTGTCTTTGTGTTTTGAGTTCAGCAATGCACCTATCAACGGGTTCTATCATCAAGACCATGCCTGCTCCGCCGCCATACATACAGTCGTCTATCTGTCGGTATCGGTTGGTGCTGTAGTCTCTTAGGTTGTGTGTGTGGATTTGGACCAACAGGCGTTCTTTGGCTCTTTTTACGATAGAGAACCCCAGTGGGCTATCGAGCAGCTCGGGTACGGCAGTGATAATATCGAAACGCATCATGGGTTTTGGGCTTATTGGTTTTCGGGAAAATAGATGAGTTGGCTTGTTTTGTTGGCATCAAATATTTCGTTGGCTACGAGCATTAGTTCGTCCGATGTCAGGTTTTCTATGCGTTGGCAGATGGTTTCGAGGCTGTCCACAAATCCTTTATCCAAGATATTTTTTCCCAACAAGAGCATCAAATCGACCCGACTTTCTTCCGACATGAGTATTTTACCAATAAACTGTTGTTTGGCAAGATGGAGTTGGAGCTTGCCCAGCGGTTTGTTTTTTAGGCGTGTTAGTTCTTTGTCTATCAGTTTTAGAACCCTTTTGTAGTACTGCTTGTCGCATGAAAAGAAAATATTAAAATAGCCCGTATCCGAATAATTGACATAGCTCGACTCGATGCCATAGACCAAGCCATTTTTTTCTCTGATGCTCATGTTCAGGCGAGAGTTCATCGAGTCCGAACACAAGATGTTGTTGAGCAGCGTCAAGGCATAGCGTTTGGAGTCCGAAGCACTGTATGCCAAACTGCCCAAAATGCAATAGGCTTGTGTAGAGTTTTTGGTGATTATATCCTTAAAAACCGCCTTGCTGCTGTCCAAAATGGAGGTTTCGAGGCTCGTTTTTTGGGCAGATGGTTTAATGTTGAGGTGCGTAAACTGCTTGTGTATCTTGCGTTCAAAGGTCTTAAAATCCATATCGCCCACATAGCTAAACACAATGTTGCTGGCGGTGTAGTGTCGCCGATAAAAATCCCAAAGGCTCGCCTGCGTAAAACCCGAAACCGTCTCTACCGTACCCAAAATATTAGTTCCCAAACTATTATGGGCAAAAATCTTACCCTCAAACTCATCAAAAATACTCTCTGCATAATCATCTTGATACGACTGAATCTCATCTACAATAACCTTTTTTTCTTTTTCTACCTCTCGCTCCGGAAATTGAGAATCGAACGTCAAATCGCTCAGCAACTCAATGGCCCTGTCAAAATATTTGGAGATAAAAGACGCATACAAACACGTCTTTTCTTTGGTCGTGTAGGCGTTGAGCTCGCCACCAATAACGTCCAAACGGTTCAAAATATGAAAAGTCTTGCGTTTTGAAGTGCCTTTAAACAACAGATGCTCCACAAAATGAGCCATGCCGTTTTCGTGTGCCGCCTCGTGGCGTGTGCCTACATCAATGATAAAACCACAATGGGCAATTTGTGTCCCCAAAACTTGTTTGTGTACAGCCCTCAACCCGTTGGGCAATGTTATTAACTGATAATCCATCTAATTTTTTTTTCTTAATTAATGTGTCTTCAACGGTTTTAATAAAAATCCTATATGTCAATCAATTCTTGTTTATTCAATGCTACTTTTTTTGAACTTGTTTAAACTTTTGGTCATAAAAGGCAAAAATAGCTATATTCTCAGATTCCCCTCCTCGCAGGGGTTATGGTGGTCTGAGGTCGTTGCGGGCTTGACCCGCAATCTCTAACCCGTAAAATGAGACTTATTCAAATTTATTAATCAAAATTAAAAAGTTTAAACAACCTCTTTATCTATCAAGCAATATTTTTATCTATCAAGCAACATAATTCGCCCAAAAAGTTTGTAATTTAAATTCTTTCCCCCAATCACACCATTCTCAAAACGTTGTCTGTTCAGCACCTTGTCGTTAGCCGTTACCTGTACCAAATAAATAGCCGCCGCCAAACCCTCTATGTCCATTTCCAAGCGTTGGAGACCCATGCCAAGCTGCTTAAACTGTTTTTGAACCACCAAGCGACCCCTATCGTCAAAAATACCAACCACCACATCGCTCTTTTGGTCCAACTCAACATTAATCGTAAACTCCCCACGGGTTGGGTTCGGATATGCCGTTATCTCAAAAGCCCCAATCCCCGTATTGGTAACTCTGATGCGTTTGCTTGCAGTAGCAGAGCAAAACACAGACCCAATCGTAGTCATCGTTACCGTATAAACCCCCTCCGAAGTGTACCGATGGCGAGGATTTACGCCCACACGCAGCCGAACCACCACACCATCGCCAAAATTCCAAACACAAGTGTCGGCGTTGGTTGAAAGGTTGCGAAGATAAAGCGTGTCAGATAGGGCTATCAACGTGTCATTGACCGAAAACGCCGCAACAGAACGGGTCTTTACCGTGATAGTAACTGCATTTGTTCGCTCACAACCAAACGGCGTGCGTTCGGTCAAAAGATAACTCGTCGTCGTGTTGGGAGCAATCTTAAAACTCGACTGCGTAGAGACAAAACCCACCGGCAAAGAGGTCCACAAATACGTGTGGCTCAAAACCCCACCACCACCTACCACAATGCTATCGCCCAAACACAAGGTCTGGTTGCTGCCCACAAACGCCAAAGGCAATGGATTGATGGTTACAGATATAACACCCGACGTATCTGAACAACCATTGGCACGAACCACACATCGATACAAACCCGTTTGCAAAGGATTAAAATTGAAACTTGTCGCTCCGCCAATCGTTGTTAGGTTGTTGAGCCACTCAAACGTATAGTTCACGCCTGTGTTGGCAAATAAAGTCAAAGGCGTGCCTGCACAAATGGTCGTGTTGCCCGTTGCGTTAACAAAAGCTGTGGGCGGCGGCGTTACGTTTACCAATATCGAATTGGAAATAATAATCGAACTACCCAGTTTTATCTCGCAGGTGTATGTGCCGCCTTGCATAGCCGTGTAGGTTGGTGTGGTGATGTTTGGTACTATATATTGCCCATTCAACTGCCATTTGTAGGTATAATTTATATTTGAAAAAGCGTTAAGCAACACCGAACCCCCCAAACAAAACGTACTGCTGCCATTGGCATTGATGCTCGCCTGCGAATTGGGTATCACCGTCGCAACAATCGTGTTGGAAGTGTCTTTGCATGTGCCATTAAACACAATACATCTGTAATTGCCCGATACCAAACCCGTGCATTGCTGGCTCGTTTGTCCGTTGGGAGCGTTGTTCAAAAGCCATTGGTAGCCCGTGCCAGCAGTGGCAGTCAGCAAAACACTACCACCCTGAAAAAAAGTAGTCTGACCCAAATTGGTGATGTTTGCCACAACATTTGTTACAGTTATAGAAATAGAATTAGAATTGGTGCTTGCACCCAAAATCGTGATAGAACACGTAAAAACAGCCGTCTGGTTGGCAATATACGTCGCATTCGTTGCCCCACTAATCGGCATGCCGTTCATCAACCACTGGTACAAATACCCAACGCCCTGCGAGGCACTCAACAACACCGAGCCGCCCACACAAAACGACGTACTGCCATTGGGTACTATCGTGGCTTGGGAGTTGGGAATCACATTGACCGCAATCACGTTAGAGGTGTCCTTACAACCATTGGCACTCACAACACACTCAAAATTACCCGATTGATTGGCATTGTAAACTGCACCCGTCCCGTTGGTCAAAATCAAATTGCCATTTAACAACCACTGAAACGTATAACCCGTCGAGGTGTTGGCTATCAGATTGACGTTGCCGCCTTGAAAAAACGTCGTCAAACCGCCAGCAAAAATACTTGCAGTCGGGATAGCATTAACCGTAACCACCACACCATTGGAAGTTTGAAAACACGCATTTTGAATCACATTGCAGGTGTATGTGCCGCTCGATTTTGCCCAATAGATTGGCGTGTTGCCGCTGTTGGCAATCAACACACCATTATTAAACCACTGATATGAAAGACCCGCACCCGTGTTGGCACTCAACGCCACACTATCGCCCAAACACAAAGTCGTGCTGCCCAAAGGCGAAATACTCGTCGGTGGTGGGTTATTGACCGCAACACCAATGGCGTTCGAGCCACTCGTACAGCCACTTTGGCTCACCCTGCAGGTGTAACTGCCTCCAACCGATGCGGTGTAGGTCGCACTATTGGCACCAGCAATTGTTCCACCGTTGATGCTCCAAGCGTAGGTCAAACCCAAGCCTGTGTTTGCCGACAGCTGCACCGAACCCCCCAAACAAAACGTTGTTGTGCCGTTGGCAATGATGCTTGCCGTTGGTGGGTTATTGACATTGACCGTAATGGGGTTTGATGTGGTGCTGCAACTGCTCGAGCTTATCAAGCACGTATAGACGCCATTGCCCGTTACCAATAGCGTCGAGGTGTTGGCACCAAATATAGCACTGCCGTTGTTTTGCCAAATATAACTCAATCCCGTGCCTGTGTTGCCAGATAAAAGCACGCTGTTGCCGACGCAAAATGAAGTGTTGCCCGATGCCGAAATGCTTGCACTTGGCAATGGATTGACTGCAACCGAAATGCTGTTTGAAGTGGCACTGCAACCGTTGGAGCTCACAACACAAGCGTAAACACCATCTTGCGTAGCCGAAATACTCGATGTGGTTGTGGGAATGTTGATGCCGTTGCGTTGCCATTGATAGCTGTATCCAACGTTTGTATTGGCAACGATGACCACCGAGCCGCCTGCACAAAACGTGGTAGAACCGATGGCTGTGATATTGGCAGTAGGCAATGAATTGACCGTGATGTTTATGGCGTTTGAGGTGGCAGCACAGCCGTTTTGTGTTACCACACATTGGTAGCTGCCGCTGTTGGTTGCTATCTGGCTGCTGCTTGTTGAATTTACGATGGCTGTGCCGTTATTAAACCATTGGTAGGAGAGTCCAGTGCCTGTGTTGGCAGATAGTGTAATGTTGTTGCCCGAACAAATCGTTGTTCCACCCGATGAGGTGATAGATGCCGTTGGAAATGAATTGACGGTAACACCGATTGTGTTTGATGAGGTGGTCGTGCCTCCGAGCGTTACGTCGCAGGTGTAGATGCCCGAAAGTGTAGCCACATAGCTAAAATTGGTGGCACTGGGTACTATTGCCGTGCCATTTATTTTCCATAGGTAGCCAAATCCCGTGCCTGTGTTGGCGGTAAGCGTTACACTGCCTCCCGTGCAAAACACCGTAGAGCCATTGGGTGAAATGCTTGCCGACGTGTTGGAAAGAACCGTTACCACGATGGTATTGCTCAACTCGCTACATCCGTTTCTGGTTACAACGCATTGGTAATCGCCCGTTTGTGTGGCAGTATAGCTCGCCGATGTGGCTCCGGCAATGGGTGTGTTGTTTTGAAGCCATTGGTAAGAAAATCCTGTGCTTGTATTGGCAGATAAGATGACATTGCCGCCCGAAAAAAATGTTGTAGCACCGCCCGAACTCACCGAAGCGATAGGTGGATTATTGACCACAATGGCAATGGTGTTGGAATTTTGTATGCAGCCGTTTTGTGTTACCACACAACTGTAACTGCCCGATGTACTCACGTTGAGGCTCGGGTTGTTGGCACCGCCAATGGGTGTGCCGTTGTTTTGCCATTGATAGGATAGACCCGTGCCTGTGTTGGCTGATAGAATTGTGCTGCTGCCTATGCAAAAATTAGTAGAACCCGACGAAGTGATGTTTGCCGTCGGCAAGGGATTTACACCAATAGCAATGGAGTTTGAAACTGCAGAGCAAGCGTTTTGCATCACCACACACGTGTAGATGCCTGCGTTGGTGGCTGTGTAGCTGGCATTGGTGGCGGTGGGTATGTTGATGCCATTTTGTTGCCATTGATACGAAAATCCCGTGCCTATATTAGCAGATAGTATGGCGTTTGCACCCACGCAAAATGTTGTAGAGCTGCTCGACGTAATCGAAGCGATGGGCGTGTTGTTTACAGAAACAACAATGACATTGGAAATGGCATT
>JAYWHZ010000357.1:0-2105 GCA_043777395.1 Bacteroidota bacterium | reverse complement strand
GATACAGAGTCCTTCCTTGCTCAAAAAGCAAGGGAGGATTTTTGGTTTTTGTGTGGTCAGTTGGTTAGTTTTTTTGCCCAGAGGTTTAGGGTTGCTTTAATAAAAACGGGCAGTTCGACGGTTTGCATGATGCCAACGTTTTGGGCAATGGTTGTGTCTTCGTCCAAAAACTGGAGCAGCGTGTCGATGTTGTTTTTGGTGTATAGGTCTTCAAAAATTTTGGCACCGAGTTGGCGTTTCTCTACAAAAATCTTGAGTAATATCGTATCCATCTGTTCAAACATGATTTGTTTGAGGTTTGGCTTTAGTTTTTTTGGGTCTTTACCATTTTTCAATTGATTGACGATTTGCTCCGTTTGCCTCTGAATGCGTTGAAATGTGTAGCCCGTCGATGGTTTTGCCGCTCCGCCATTGGTACCAATGTTGATCATATTGGGTGCCGTGCAGTCGTCAAATTTTTGGTTGGTCATCGGTATTATTCCAAACTCTTGGTGTATGATTTGGTAATCGTTTATTGTGGGCAGATAGTCGGCGAGGTAATTTTCGATGGCGTTGTCATATTGGGTTTGCGAGAGCAGATTGTCCGAAAAAACAGTATATTCTATCAATGCTCTGCGTTTTGAAGTCGGCAACACATACACAAATCTAATTTCTTGGTTGGTTTGCTCAACCCTAAAATCCATTAAAGTTGCCTGATGCTCGTCGAAAACATCGGTTTGGGTTTCTACTATCCAGCCTTTGAAATGCTGCATGAGGTAGAAATTTTGAGATTTTTGCGTTGTTTCTTCGGCAAATTGGGTGTTGAATGTTGGTTCCAAAAAATGATGAATAGAATTAAACACACACTCGGCACTGATGCTTTGGTCATTGGTTTCTATCGTTGCGGTCTTGTTTTTTGGGTTTGGTTTTATGTGTTTGACTTCTGCTTTTAGGAGCGTAATGTTGTCGCATTGTCTGAGAAATTGATGCACAAAAGCGTAAAAATCCGTGCCTCTAATCATTTTGTAGCGGTAATTGTTGAGCTCCAATAAGGTGTTTTTTTGATAATGAAACCACAGTTTTTGCCATTTTTTAACCACAATTTCATCAAACAAACCTTCGTTTTCTTTTTCCCAGAAACACCACGTTCGGTCGTTATCTGTTTTTTGACTTTTTTCGATTAACACAATTTTTTTATCCCTCAACGCCGGTTCTTTTGCCATGCGGTAGGCTAAGCTCAAGCCAGCACAGCCGCCGCCCACAATGGCAAAATCGTAGTGTGTGGTTTGGGAGTTTGGGTTCATCATTTTTATTTAATTTGATTTTTAGAATGGAATATAAGCCACAATTTTTGTCTTAAAATACGCCTCCTTAAAATAATCGGCGAGGTCATAAATCAAAACCTCTTGCCTCAACAGTTTTATCTCAGCCTCAATATCGCTGCCTTTCAAGTATAAAATGCCGTTTGGGAGGGCGTTTTTATCTTTCGAGGCTATTTTACTTTGCACCCATCTGTAAAATTCGGGCAATTGAGCCACAGCCCTACTGACCACAAAATCGTATTGCCCTTTGGTATTTTCGACCCTATCGTTGATGGTTTTAACGTTTTTGAGACCCAAAGCATTGACGACTTCATTGACCACTTTTATTTTTTTACCAATAGAATCCACGGCTGTTAACTGAACCTGCGGCAGCAAGATAGCCAGCGGAATAGTCGGAAAACCGCCACCCGTGCCTACGTCGAGCAAGTGTGTATCGGCAACAAAGTTGAGTACTTTGGCTATGCCCAAGCTATGTAGCACGTGGTGAAGGTAAAAATTGTCCATATCTTTTCGGGAGATGAGGTTTATTTTGGCGTTCCAATCGTCGTAGAGTGGTTTTAGGGCTTCAAACTGCTGCGTTTGGGTGTCGGTGAGGTTCGGAAAATAATGTTTTATGGTCTCCATCTGTTGGTTTTTGTGTCTTTTGATTTAAATTAAATTGATTTTTACATTTTTTCATAAACCCCACGAGGTATCAGCCGCAAGAGTTGGGCTACTATCCACCAGCGTTTGGTGATGTATGCGACCCGCTTTTTTTGACCGATGGCCATGAGTATTTGCTTGGCGGCTTTTTGAGGCGTGGCG
>JAYWHZ010000356.1:0-25942 GCA_043777395.1 Bacteroidota bacterium | reverse complement strand
GGCAAGGTCAAGATAAGAAAACGTTGAAGCGAATTAATAAACTTTGTAATTGCTGACGGCATTGGTGTTCATTTCTTCTATTTTTTGCAGAAAGTCGTTGGAGAAGTCTTGGAAACCCATTTTGCTATTGAGGAGTTGCAGGTATGCTTTTTGTACTTGGTTTCGGAGTTCGTTTTCGTTTTGGTTTTGTTGGTTTTCGGCTTGTTTTACCTTTGCTTTTGCCGATGCGATGCCACCTTGGTTTCTATCGAAAAGTGGAATACTTGCTTCCACATTGAATCCCTGATAGGGTCTCACGTAGTTGCTACCTCTGTCGTGTGGTTGGTAGGAGAGGGTCATTTCGGGAATAGCAATCGATTTTTGGAGTCTTAGGTTTTGTTTGGAGTAATCAATGTTTGATTTTCCAAGTATGTAGTCGGGTCTATTTTCGATTGCTGCCAATATCAATTCGTCTATTTTGAGTGCATCGGTTTGAGTGCTTGCGTTTTGGGATATTGTTTTGAGGTTTGTGTTTTCGTTGAGGTTTAGTAATATTCGTAGTTGGCTTAGTGTTTCCAATATATCGTTTTTGTTTTGGTTGGCTTCTGCCTTGACGGCTATTTGTTCTGATTTGAGCCTTAACACTTCGTTTGAGGACAAGACACCTACGCTTAGTTTTTCTTCGGCGTTTCTTATGAGTTCTTCAAAACGTTTGAGTGTTTCGGTGTAGAGTGTTTGTTTTTGTTGGAGAGCATGGAGTGCATAATACTGTTCGCTAAGTTCTAAAATTAAGCCACGCAGCACATCGTCGAGCTGCATTTTGGCTTGTTCGACGGTTATTTTGGCAAGTTTTACGGTGTTTACGTGCCTTCCTGCGATGTGAATGGTTTGGTCTATTTGCACCAATCGTTGGTTGTTGAGGTTAAAATACTTGTTTTGTTCGTTGCTATACAAGTCTTGATTCCAATTGAAATAGGGGTTTGACCATTGTTTGGCTTGTAGCAAGTCGGCTTGGGCAATGCTCACGTTGTAGTAGTTTGCCAGCAGCGATAGGTTTTGCTTGACCAGCATGGTTTTGGCTTGTTGGTAGTTCAATTCGATGTTTTGTGAAATCAACGAATCGCTGTTTTTTGTTTGAGCCGAAACAATGGTTGCGTTTGCCAACATAAAGAGCCAGATGAGACTTTTTAATTTGTTCATTTATAGAGATTTTTTAATATTTGAATGATTAAATAATTAAATGCTGCCAATCCAATCAAATGCCTTGGAATGGTGCTATGAAATTAAAAGAAAGAAAACGAGGTGTAAAAAAACGTATTATTATCAAACTCTAAAAGTTTGGTATAATACAAAAAGTTTGTTGCTTAGGTCAAAAGCGAAAGAGGAGGCAGCCAGCAGTTCAAAAAATGCTTGTGCGTAGTTTTGGTGGTAATGCGAAAAATCGTTGTTTATAACAAGGAAGTTGTGATAAGTTTTGAGGTTGTTTTGTTCGCCCTGTGTCTGTATGTCGCCTCTTAGTCGCAGAAAATTGCCACACACAATAGGCTTTGCCTCCACGTGTGTTTTATCGACGGCATGGTGGTTTGTTTTTTGGTATTGGGCAATTTGCACCCTCTGTTGGAAGCCTTGGAATTTTTTTTGCATTCCAAAGCACGCCAAGATGAGCCAAAAACCAATGGGCAGAAACGATATGTAGATAAACTTTTTCAAATCCTCGCAAAGGTACTGAATAATTAAATGGCAATCACTTTTTTAGAAAATTTTTATATTTTCGGTTCCTTTGCTACACAAAATGGTGATTGAGTTGCAGGCATATTCATTCAGGAGGCGAAAAGGTATTTTGGAGAGTAAGGTTTTGAACCAAAAAGTGAGTTGGTGTTTGAGGAATTTGAGTGGCGTTTTTTGTTTTTTGTTTTGGTTGTAGACATAGTTCCACACTTGTTTTGGTATAGGCAATGCCATTGTTTTGAGGAGTTGGAAACCTTCGCTTTTGAGCAAAAACCGCAGCGATGTGGGCGTGTACAGATTGATGTGTCCGTAGTTGAGGTAGTGTTTGATTCGCTTGTCGGCATCAAATCGGTAGTCTCTTGGCACTTCTATGATTTGATTTTTGGAGATTCGTTTCATTTCACGCAGCAGTGGGCGTTCGTATTCCACGTGTTCGAGTACGTGGGAGAGTATCGCCAGGTCAAAAAAATCGTCGGGATAGTGCGTCTTGTAGCCATCAAAAAGGCTTGCTTGTTCGAGTTTGGAGAGTTTTCGTTGGTTGATGGCTTCCAGCCCCGATGTTGAGATTTCGACGGCATAGAGGCGACTAAAGTTTGGGTATTCGTTCATCAATGCCAAGATGCTTCCATCGCCAGCCCCAATTTCTATGACGGTCTCGAAGGTTTGGTTTTGGGTGATGTTTTTAATGTTTTCAAATTTATATTTGGCGCCTATTGTCCGCCATTCTTGCTGTTGGTTGAGGTATTGGCTGTCGTAAGTGGCTTGTAGTTGTGGGTTTATTTGCATGGATTGGAATTGTATTCTTTACTTTTTACTTTTTATTCTTCAATTTAATTTTTTAATAATTTTTTATTGTTGTTGCAAGATTATTCATTCGTTAAAGAGTTCGTCGGCAGAGTTGTTGGTGTTTGTGTTGCCACTCGATGGGCTTCTGCTTCCTCCAAACTTGCTGCAATCGGTGATTATTTTGGATTGTTCGTTGGGTTTTTCTTTGGGTGGTTCAAAGTCTTTGCCTGTGTAGCCGAGTTTTTTATCGTCGTAGCATTTTCTTAGAAACTTACCGACCATTGGCAGAGCCGAGTTTGCACCTTGCCCCAGAGCCGTGCTTCTAAAACGGATGATGCGTTCGTCGCCGCCGACCCAAGCGCCGCAGACTATCTCGGGGCTGTAGCACATAAACCAGCCGTCGGTATTGTCTTGTGTGGTGCCTGTTTTGCCAGATAGTGGCGTGGTGATGCCGCCGTATGTGGGGTTGGTGATGCGTTTGCCTGTTCCATTTTTGATGACCGACTGCATGATTTTGCACATGGCATAGGCGACTTCTTCGCTCATGGCTTCTTTTGATACGGGTGTAAAGTCTTGCAATACGTTGCCTTTGTGGTCTTCGATGCGTTTGATGAATGTGGGTTGTTGCCACACGCCTTTGTTGGCAAATGTGCCGTAGGCCCCTACCATTTCGTAAACGGAGAGGTCTGCTGTGCCGAGCGATATGGTATAGTCTTCGGGCAGTGGGCTGGTGATGCCCATGGAGCGTGCAAGTTCGATAACGGGTTTGTAGCCTATTTGTTTGATGAGCCTGATGACAATCATATTGACCGATGCCGACAAGCCTTGAAACATGTTGAGGTATCCGCCGTATCGGTTTTCGGAGTTTTCGGGATACCAGCCGCCTATCCTGATGCGTTCGTTTGGAATGCCTTGGCATGGCGGAATGCCTTCCATGATGGCTCGGGCATAGACAAATGGTTTGAATGTGGAGCCGACTTGCCTGCGTGCTTCGGGGTTTACGTGGTCGTATTGGAATGTTTCCATATCGATGCCGCCCACCCATGCTTTGACTTCTGCCGTTTGAGGGTTCATTGCCATGAAGCCGATGTGTAGTATTTTGGAGGCGTGTTTGATGGAGTCGAGCAGGCTGAGTGTGGTGTCTATCTTGCCTTTTTTCCACGAAAAGAGCGTTGTTTCGACGGGTACATTAAATTTATTAATAATTTCTTGGCTTGATAGTCCTTGTTGTTCGTAGTATTGCCACCAGTCGCTTCTTTTCATTGATTTGGCGAGGTAGTTTTTTCGTTGTGTATATTCTTTGTCGCCTGCGTATGTGTCCCATGGGTTTCTGCCTTTCCAGTGTTCGTTAAACGTTGCTTGGAGTGCTTTCATGTGTTCTTTCATGGTTTCTTCGGCGTAGCGTTGCATTTTGGAGTCTATTGTGGTGTATATTTTGAGTCCATCGGTAAAGACATTGTATTTTTGCCCGTCGGGTTTTCTATTTTCTTCGCCCCATTTTTTGAGGTATGTTTTGAGGTATTCTCGAAAGTATGTTGCCATGCCATCGTAGTGGCTTTCGGTTTTGAGTTTGAGGTTTAGGGGTTTTGTTTTGAGGTTTTGTGCGGTATTTTGGTCTATGTAGTTGTATTTGTTCATTTGGTCTATGACTGTATTTCGGCGAGCCATTGCTCGTTCGGGGTGCCTGATTGGCGAGTAGTAGGTGCTTCCTTTCAGTAGCCCGATGAGCATTGCGGCTTGGTCGGTGCTTAGTTTTTCGGGTGTGGTGCTAAAATAGACTTTTGAGGCTGTGGCGATGCCGAAGGCGTTTTTTCCGAAGCTCACCGTGTTGAGGTAGATGGCTATCAGTTCTTGTTTGGTGTAGTTTCGTTCGAGTTTTGTGGCGATAATCCATTCTTTAAATTTTTGGAATATGCGTTGGGCGAAGTTTGCGTTTCGTTTGGAGTAGAGGTTTTTGGCGAGTTGCTGGGTTAGTGTGCTTGCGCCGCCTTCGGTGCCTGCCAGAAATACGGCTCTCATCAGTGCTTTGAAGTCGATGCCAGAGTGTTCATAAAATCGAGCGTCTTCGGTGGCTATCAGTGCATTGACGACGTTTGGGGATAGTTCTTCGTATTTGGTGTAGGAGCGGTTTTCGATGTATATTTTGCCCAAAAGGGTGCTATCTGCACTGTAAACCTCGGTTGCTAAGGCGTTGTTGGGGTTTTCGAGGTCTTCAAAGGTGGGCATATCGGTGAGCAATCCCATGGACATGGCAATAAAAAAGAGGAATATTGATGCGATTGCTATGCCATAAAACTGCCAAAATCGTTTGATGTTTTTAGGGTTTGTGGGTGTTTTTGGGTTTGATTTTTTGTTGGTTTGATTGGGCATAGGTTTGGTTTTTATTGATTGCTTGGTGTTTTTTTAATTGATTTTTAGGGTTTGAAATAATTTTTATCGAAATAGGATTGGTATTGCTGCACCATTTTGAGGCGATATAGCGTTGCAAAATTATCTTTGGTAATCACAAATTGGTAGGCGTTGCCCATTTCTTTGAGTACAAAATTTTGTGGCATGGTTTCTATAAAATAGCTCATCGCTTTTTGTTTGTTGGCAAACGATTTGACGAGTATCAGTTCATAATCCATGCCCATAATCATGGAAGAGGTTTTGATGTTCAGGCTTTCAAAATTTTCTGCGTTGAAGGTATTGACACGCACTTGCAGGTCGAGATAGTTCACGTCGTTTTGGGGTATGGCAAACACGCAATAGTGTTCTTCGTCGGGCTGCATCACAAAGGGTTCGTTCGGATTTTGGGGCGTTTTTTCGGGTGTGTTGGCGGTTTGTTTGTTGGCTGGTGGCTGGCTGCCCATCAGGTTTTGGAGCAGTATCTCGGCGTTTTCTTTGAGTGGACTTTGCGGGTATTGGCTTATAAACTGCTGCAAAGCGGTAATAAATTTATCTTTCTCTGATGTTTTTCCGATAGAAACGGCTTTGAGGTATGCAAATTTTGGCAAATAATCTGTTGAAGCACCCGCTTTGATGGCATTTTCGCTTTTGGTCATGACGCTCGTGTAGTTTTTGTTTATAAAATCGGCATAGGTTTCTTCGTAAAGTTTTTTTGCGACACTGTTTTTAGATAAACCGTTGGTGGCGGCAGATGGGTTGGTGATGAGCTGGGCAAAGTTGCTGTTTGGAAACCCATTAACCAACAAATTTTTGTAGTAATTTGCCTTTTCGTTGTTGTTTATTTTTTGGTAGATGAGGTATAGCGAGTAATAAATTTCGGGCAAATATTTGTTTTTTTCGTATCTTCTTACCAGTTGGTCGTATGTTTCTATGGCTTTTGGGTTGTTTTCCATTTTGGTTTGGTAGATGCTTGCGGCACCAAAATAGGCGTTTATGATGGTCGTGTTGGCTTTCTCAATGTCGCTTTTTGATTTGGGTACATTGGCAAACCATTCTTCTCTTTCGGTCTGCTGTTTGTTTGTTGTGCTTGTGTCGTTGGGGTTGTTGGTGCTGTTGTTGGCAAAACTATTGCTTTGCTTTTGGCTTCTTCGCCAGTTGTCTTCAAGCGTGCGTTGTCCCCATTTTCTTACAAACTCGTTGTAGCCTTGTCTTTTGGCTTGTTCATTATAAAAATACCATGCATTTTGCTGGTTAAAGTCCGCTTGCCCAACTCTTATCAAAGGGTTGTTAAAATTGTCTTCGCCCCTAAATTGACCTGCAAAGGCATTGGGATTGCCTGCGTTTGTATCTTGCATTTTTTGTTTTTCTTGTTCTTCTCTTTGCTTTTTTTCTTGGGCTATCTTTCTGTTGTTGAGTGTTTTGTCTATCAATGCGTAGAGTTCAGTGTCCGAAAGTTTGTTGAGAGCCAGTAGGCTGTCTTGGGTTTGAATGGCTATCAGGTTATATACCAATTCATTGAGGTAATCCTTGCGAGCCATGATTTTGTTATAATCTGGAAAATCTTGGGGCAAAATAACCGTCGCACTGTCATAATAATTTCTTGCAGGTACATATTTTTGCTTGTCAAAATAGAGCGTTGCCAATGCCAAATAAGTGCTTGCCTTCTGGTTGTAGTTGGTCTTTGATGCTTTTAAAGACTGCAAAAAATAGTTTTGTGCCTTGTCGGTTTCATTTTCTTTTATTGCTATGCTGCCAAGTTCATAATAGATTTGGTCTAAATAATCTTTGTTTTTGGCATCTTTAATCATTTTTGAGAGCTGCCCTTTGATGGTCGAAGCCGACGAAAAACCCTTGTCAAACAGCTTCGCAATGTTGATTTGGGTGTTAAAATACATCTCGTATTCGGGGTGTTCTTTCGCCACGAGGTTATAGGCATTGATGGCTTGCTTGGGCTTTTTTTCAATCTGATACAGCTGCCCTAATATAAAATTGTAGCGGGTGCGGGTGGTCTTGTCTTTGGTAAAACGCAAAGCGTTGTTGAGCCTCTTGATGGCGTCGTCGTATTCTCGTTGCTCAATGTGCATTTGGGCATAGGCTGCGTTGAGGTCGCTTTTGTATTTGCTCGGAAACTTGGGGTTTTGCTCGCCAATGGTGAGCGTATTTTTGGCTTCCTCATATTGTTTGGTGGCAACATACGCTTTGGCTGCCCAAATGAGTGCCTCGGGCTGTGTGGTTTCATTCACAAACTTTCCCGAGATAAACTGAAACGTCTCTATGCTCTCAAAAAATTCTTTCCTATAAAAATACGATTTTCCGATAATCGAATAACTCTCGTCTGCCCAGCTGCTGATGGCGTGGTTTTGTATGACCTTAGAACATTTTTTGATAGCCAAATCATACACACCGCTCGAGCCTTGGTGTGCCGTTGCATCGACTGGAAAAACGTGCAAAATCTTGGCATAATCGTCTTGCGGCTTGTTTTTAAATTCCTTTTCGAGCTGCGAAAGTTTGGTTTGTGCGTTGTAGTAGCCGTTGTAGTGAGCCGTTACGTTGTGGTATGTGCGCCTAAACCAACTCGGATTGGCGTTCTTCTTATCACGTCTGTCGTTTATCTTTTGCTCCAATGCAGATTTGTTTTTTTCGGCACGAATGCGTGCCTTGCTCAACTTGCTGTCTTCTTGTGCCAAAACTGTGGTCTGCTGCATCAATAGACCCGCAAACAAGAGGTTGATAAGCCAATATTTTATCATTTTTTGTTGATTTAGTGTTTGTTAAAGGTCCGATTTATGCCATCAAATCTGTAATTATTGCATTTGTTGAAGTCAATCATCAGTCTATCATTTAAATGTCGAACCATCAAAACCTATACACATTGCCGACTACAAACCGTCAAAACGTTATTTTAATCAATTTATTTTAATGCAATTGATGCAAATTTACGCTTTTTAATAAATACTTTATACTTTTGACGAAAAATAAATCAGTTTCAACCGTGAAATACTTTACCGCCGCCCTACTCCTCACCTTCATACTGCCCAACACACTCTTTGCACAGCACCCTCGTGTCTCAAAATTTATCGACAGTCTCACCAACATCAACCTCCGTTTTGTACCCGCAGCCTCGGTGTCGTATAGCCCCGAAACCAAATGGGCGTTCTCGGTCGCAGGGGCATATTATTTTCATTGGAGCAAAGACACCATCACCAAACAGTCGTTTGTGAGTGCCGAAATGACCTACACCCAACGCAAACAAACGCTCATTGACTTGTCGCTAAACGCCTTTTTGAAACAAAACACCTACTTTTTAAGAACAAACCTCAACTACTCCAATTTCTTTGAACGCTACTGGGGCATCGGCAACCAAACACCAAACGAAAACGACGAATCCTTTACCTTTGAACGCTGGAACTTCAACAGCAGAATACTCCGAAAAACCAAACCAAACCTCTATCTGGGCTTGCAAATACGCTATCAAAACCTCTACAACATCGAAACCAACCCCGACAAACAACTCGCCCAAGGGCAGATAGCAGGCTCAAAAGGCAGCGTTACCTCAGGTTTGGGACTCGATTTGATGTACGACAGCAGAGACAACCGTTTTGTGCCACACAAAGGCGTGTTTGTAGAAATTGGAAACCTCTGGCACAGCAAAATCATTGGCAGTCAATTTAACTACAACTACTATTTTATCGATATGAGAACCTACATACCGCTCCATAAGACCAATATTTTGGCTTTTCAAGTCTATGCCGAAGGCAATTTTGGCAATGTACCATTCAATAAACTGGCACTTTTGGGCAACAATATGTCCACAAATGCCCAGATGCGTGGCTTCATTTCGGGGCGGTACCGAGACCAGCACTATGTGTCGAGCCAAGCCGAAGTGCGTCTCAAAATATGGAAACTCTTTGGTGCAACGGCGTTTTGTAGCCTCGGTGATGTATATAAAAATTCACTTAATGAACTTAATATCAGCAACTTAAAAGTAGGATACGGTGGAGGCATTCGCATTCTGCTCAACCAAAAAGACCGACTGACTTTTAGGGTCGATTATGCCATAAACAACCAACAAGGCAGCGAACTCTACATCACATTGAACGAGGCATTTTGAACCCATTTGCTGCTAATGCACGATGCGAACCGTGTGAATGGGCAAAATATCTAAATCTACAAAAGCATTGCCGCCTGATGGGTCAAACTCTACTTTTAGAAAATGAGAATTGTTCCAATCAAGATGATAAAAATCGCCACTAACAACACTTCCTTCCCCAACAATAACCCCAAATGAACCCAAATAATCGGTTCTGACCCTATGCGTTTCGGAAAAGACCAACGTACCGCTCGATGAATTGCTTAGAATATTGAACCGAATGGTGAGCGTTTGGTTGCACAACACCTGACCGCTCGTGTTTTTGGCTATCGCCTGATAGTCAATGCCCGTGCCTTGCGAAAAAACACAACCAATGTTCAAAAATAAATACATGAGCAATAAAAAATAATTCTTTTTCATGATTTCAAAATAATAAAAAGTTTTAGGAAAAATATATAAATTAAGTGGATAAACGCAACTAAAAAATAACACTTTAAATGTTGTTTGCCGCAAAGAAGATAGGAAATTATAAATTAAGTGGATAAATGCAACTAAAAAGAAATAAATTTTAAAATTTTTGTATTTTTAGAATAAAAATCAGCCAAATGAAAAAGCAATAATCCAGAAACCAATCAGGGCAAAAAGCGAAACAAAAACGCCAGCTATCAAGCCCCAAAACGGCATGCCTTTGGTTTTTCCAACTTTTTTTGCTTTTGTGAACCCAATGATGCCCAACGTAAGTGATGCGAGGGCAAAAAGTGTGGGAATAATAAATGGGATATAGGTGAGACCTGCGTAGAGTACAATCCACATGAGGACAGGCAAAGCAGCAAAAATCACTGCCAAAAGCGAAAATGTGTTGGTGTTTTCGGATTTGGTGAGCCAATCCGCCGTTGGTTTTATTTTAGAAACGACGATTTGCGGTGGAGTAGGGGCAGGTTTGGGTGCTTGGTGGATAGCCATGCTATTAAAAGCGGTCGAAGATGAAAAAATGGCGAGAATCAATACTATTTTTGATAACATAAGCCTGAAAATTTTGTGTATTGAATGAATTTAAATTGACATGCAAAGTTAGCTCATATATTCGTTACCCAAATAAAAAACTGGTAACAGGTTTGATTTACTGTGTAACGAACGCCACAAACATGTAATCAACAACAAAACAATTGGTAATAAATAAATTGGTAATAAATATTAATCTAAAAATGCAACTAATAAAAACAAAAATTTTAGTAAGGTTTTAATAATAAGGTAAAAATATATCTTTTTGAAAAAATTATTTTTTCATTTTATCTTTAAAAACTTTTTTAAACTTCTCAACTTTTGGTTTTACAACCATTTGGCAATAGGCTTGTTCGCCGTTTTCATTAAAATAGTTTTGGTGATAATCTTCTGCTACATAAAATTCTACGGCAGGCACAATTTCGGTAACAATTGGGTTATCAAAAACTTTATTTTGGTTTAATTTTACCAAATATTGTTCGGATATTTCTTTTTGGGTGTCGTTATGATAAAAAATGGCACTTCGGTATTGCGTGCCTATGTCGCCACCTTGTCTGTTGAGTGTTGTTGGGTCGTGTGTTTGCCAAAAGACCTCCAATATTTCGTCGAAAGTGGTTTCGGTTGTGTCATAAATGATTTGGCATACTTCGGCGTGTCCTGTTCGTCCGGTGCAAACTTCTCGGTAGCTCGGATTTTTGATTGAGCCGCCCATGTAGCCTGATATTACTTTTTTGACACCTTTCATTTGTTGAAAAACGGCTTCGACGCACCAAAAACAGCCTGCACCGAGTGTGATCGTGTCCAAGTTTGAGGGGTTGATATTTGTTTGTGGTTCGTTCATTTGGAGATTATTTTGTTGATTTTGAGTTGATTCCTGGGTACAGTTTAGGAGTGAAAAACACACCAAAAAAAGAGGTAATAAGGCAATAGTTTTCATCAATATTTTTATTTTAATGGATAAACGTTTGAAGAGATGAATTGGTTTCAAAGTTACACAAAATGCTTTGAAATTAGTCAAAAAAACACGATTTCTTTTGTTACCTTTGCATTTAAATTTCAAAAAAATATGTCCAATTATCAAAAAATACAAATTAAAGACAACAAATCTTCGTCTATCCTACGTCGGCACCATTGGCTGTTTTCGGGAGCCATTCACCAAATGTCCAAAGACCTCGCAGAAGGCGAATTGGTAGATATATTTAGCAACAAAACCTACCTTGCCACAGGTCATTTTCAACCGCATAGCAGCATTGCCGTTCGGATTTTGAGTTTTGAACAGACGGCAATTGACGCCAATTTTTTTATTAAAAAATTTGATAAAGCACTGAATTACAGACGTTTACTGGGTTTTTTAGACAACAATCCATCGACCAATGTTTTTAGATTAATCAACGGCGAAGGCGACGAACTGCCAGGATTGATAATCGATTTTTACAACGGAACGGCTGTGGTTCAATGTCATTCGGTAGGCATGTATCTCCACAGAACCGACATTGTGGAGGCTCTAAAAACGGTGTTGGGAAATGATTTGAAGGCTATTTTTGATAAAAGTGCCGACACGCTACCCCATAAATCTACTGCAAGCCAAGAAACAAACAAAACCAATGACTATCTATTTGGTTCGATGACCGACAATGTCGTTTTAGAAAACGGACATTCGTTTGTGGTCGATTGGGAGCAAGGGCAAAAAACAGGTTTTTTTATCGATCAACGCTTCAACAGAGAGTTATTGGGCAGATATTGCGAGGGGAAAAATGTTTTGAATGCGTTTTGCTATTCGGGTGGTTTTTCGGTTTATGCTGCCAAAATGGGTGCAAAAAGTGTGTTGTCAATTGATTCCTCACAAAAAGCCATTGACCTGACAGTTAGAAATATGGCACTCAATGGTTTTGACGAACACATACGATACGCCAACAAAACCGATGACGTAATGGATTATCTAAAAATTGATAGAGGCAACACCGATTACGAGCAGTTTGATGTCATTGTGATTGACCCGCCAGCGTTTGCCAAACACATAGACCAACGCCATCAAGCCATCAAGGGTTACACCCGTTTGAACGAAATGGCTATCAGGAGAATATCGGACACTGGCGGTTTTATTTTTACGTTTTCGTGTTCGCAAGTCGTTGATAGAGAGCGTTTTGAAGGAAGCATATTGGCGGCTGCCATCAATGCCAAACGTACGGTCAAGATTGTGCATCGACTGTCTTCGCCTGCCGACCACCCCGTCAATATATTTCACCCCGAAGGCGACTATCTCAAAGGTTTGGTGCTTTATGTGGAATAGATTTTTGTTTTGTGTTTAAATTAACTGACCTTCTAATTTCATGATTTTTATTTTGAGCAATGCTGCAACGCTCAAACTATCGGTTATCTCGCCGTTTTGCAAAGCAAGGTATGCAGTCTCAAATGGTATTTTGATAACGGTGAGCTGTTCGGTATCTTCGGGTTCGGCTTGCTGAAAGGTAAGGTTTGTAACCAAAAAAACCATTCCCAACTCATCAGAGACCGAGTTTGAAAGGTGCATTTCTACTATTTTGAGATATTTTTGAGCCACGATACCCGTTTCTTCCAAGAGTTCACGCTGAGCCGACAAAATGGGGTCGATGCCTATCTGCCCGCCACCTTCCACGATTTCCCACGAATATTGTTGGATTGGAAAACGATACTGCCCCACAAGCCAAATATTGCCTTCGCTGTCGTAAGGTACAATGCCAATAGCCAAATTTTTGAAATGAACCAAACCGTAGATGCCTTCGTTGCGATTTGGGTTAAGGACTTCGTGATGCGAGACTTCTATCCAATTGTTGTCGTAAATATTTTTTTTGTGGAGTACCGTCCAAGGATTTCTCGTTTGTGTAGCGGATTGGGGCAATATATTTTTTTCTGCGTTCATATTTTCTATTTTAAAGCAAAATTACTATTTTTCAGGAAATAAATACCTTCGATTTAAAAATGAATGCTTATTTTTGTGAATTGATTTGTTAAATATAACTTTTTTAAATTGGATATGAAGAAATTGTGCCTACAAATTTTGGTGATGAGTGTAGTTTTGTTCGTTTCGGGTTGTTCGGGTTGTTCCAAATCGGGTCGCAAACAGTTGGCAAGTGCCAACGAACAAAGAAATGTGAATGTGTTGGAGGATAAGACTTTTGCCAAAACGGTTGTAAAAATGCGTAAGGAAAGTGGCGTTTACTATGTGCCTGCCAAAATCAATGGTTTAGAGATGGATTTTATTTTCGATACAGGTGCTTCGACGGTTTCAATATCAAAAGCCGAAGTTATTTTTTTGGAGCGTCAAGGCAAAATCGAAGCGAGTGATTTTGTGGGGAAAGAAAAGTTTATGGATGCCAGCGGCAACGTCAATGAAGGTGATATCATCGTATTGAAAACAGTAAAAATCGGAGACAAGACCCTCAGAAATATTGAAGCAACCATCGTCGATAATCTCAATGCACCTTTGCTTTTGGGACAGACTGCCTTGGCAAAATTTGGTAAAATATCTATTGACTACAACAAAAAACAGATTATTTTTGAAGAATAAAATATTCGCATACGAAACCTAAAACGCAATGCCCACCGACAGAGCAACCCTCATAGAAGGATAGCCCAGCGGCGGCGTATTGAAGACATAGTTGCCATTGACCAAAGAGCCTACGCCAAGTTGCCTACTGACAAAACCGAGCAAAGCGTATTTTTCCAAAACATCTTTGACTTGACGTGTAAACTGATTGCCATCAAGCAAATTATTGACCTGAAAACCGCCACGACTGATGTTGTAGCTGATGCCCAAAAACTGCCAATCGATGGTTATGCGTTGTTTAATCTGCCATTGGTATCCCAGATTTAGACCAAAATTGGTACTCGAAAAACGTGCAAGACCCTTATATTCGTTCATGTTGTCTCGGTAAATAATACTCGATTCGTATTTTAAACGTTTGATATAGGGCGAAAAATAGAACCCAACAGGGGGCAATTTGCTTTTACCCAAATAAAACCTGAGCTGTCCAACGGCTGAATAGCCACCAATGGGCGTAAACTGCAAGACAAAAGGCGTATCTTTCAAAATATCATTACCCGAAAACAAACCCAACGCCTTGTAGTTATGCACCAGACTAAACTGCAAAGCACCCGAAACACGTCTGCTCCAAAAACGTTCATATTCGAGGTTAATATTTTTGAAGGGCAATGCCAACAAATTGATTTTCAATACATTGCGGTTTCCTCTCTGTGGATTTTTAGCCTGATAAGACATTTGGGCAAAGCAAAAATGAGCATTAAAGACAAAAAATAATAAAGAAACCAAAAGGAAATTAATTTTCATTTACTGTTTATTCGATTAATGTTCAAAGCGTTCTAAGGTTTGAACAATGAGTTTATCGATGGTTTTTTGTGGATTGACACTAAATTTTCCGGTGGTTCTGTTGGCTAAAATGGCGTTGAGCGAACAGGCATTGAACCCAAAAACCGATGCCAAACCCAAGATGCCAGCCGTTTCCATCTCAAAATTATTGATAGAGCGTTTGCCATATTGAAAGGCTTCGATGCCCTCAAAAAAATTGGTAAACATAGGCTTAAAACGCATGGTTCGCCCTTGTGGTGCATAAAAACCAGTGCAAGTCAGCGTGATGGCATTGGGCATATCAAAGGCAAATTGTTTCTTCAAATTTTCGTCGCCGCCTGCAATATAGGGTTTTATCGACCTGCAAATGGCTTGATTTTTAAGTTTGAAAGCCTCCAAAATATTGACTTCTACCTCGTCGTTGCGGTGTTTGTAGAAACTCAAAAGCCCGTCGAGACCAATGGCGTATTCGGAAAACAAAAAACTATCGACCTCAATCAGTTTGCCTATGCCGCCCGACGTACCAATTCTGATGATGTTGAGGTCGTTGTTGAGGTGTCGATTAAATTTATGGTCGATAAAATCATAGTTTTTGAGCAAGTCAATTTCATTCAAGACAATGTCTATATTGTCCGTTCCGATGCCCGTCGAAATGACCGACAGCCTTTTTTTGCCAATATATCCCGTATGGGTTACAAATTCTCGGGCTTGAACCTGATACTCTATCTTGTCAAAATGTTTGCTCACCTGCGAAACCCTGTCTTGGTCGCCCACAAAAATGATGTCATCGGCAAGCTGATCTGGCAACAAATGAAGGTGATAAATGCTTAAATCTTTATTGGTAATGATTTCACTTTGTGGCATACGTTGCAAGTGCTTGACTTTGGAGGGTTAAGGTTTAATGTTGGGACAAAGTTAAGTTATTTTTTATGATTTCTACAATTTGATTGCTCTCTATGTCGTTCATACACCTAAAATGCCCTTTGGGACAGCGGTCAAAACCGATTTTGGAGCAGGGGCGGCAACCCAAATTTTGAACTTCTACCTTAAAACTATCGTCTTTAATGTATGGCGACATACCAAATTCGGGTATGGTATTGCCCCAAACGGAGACTATTTTTTGCTTAAATGCTGCCGCAATGTGCATCAAACCCGTGTCGTTTGTGATGACAAAAGCCGCTCCTTTGACAACAGCCGCCGAATGGTTTAAGTCTATTTTACCACAGAGATTGATGCAAGGATTTTGGGTCATAGATAGCTGGTCTTCAATCGTTTTTCCTTCTTTTTCGTCTGTTTTTCCACCCAAAAGAACAATTTTACAAGGCAATAAACTACAAATTTCTACTATCTTGGCAGTTGGTAGTCGTTTTGTAAAATGCTGACCACCAATAACAAAGGCAACATAATTCAAATCCTCAATGACTTTCAAATCTATTTTACGCTCATCAATAAAAAAGTCTAAGCCTTGTCCATCATTTTTAATATTCAACGGTTTGAGGGTATCAAAATATCTGTCTACAATGTGTTTTCGAGGCAATATATCGATTTTAAGATGAACCATCAACCATTTTTCGACGTTCAGTTTGGCAAACGAATTCGATTTCACTCTCCAAAAATAGGTTTTTATGATAAGCGTTCGCCAGTTGTGGTGCAAATCAACAATTAAATCAAAACGTTCTTTTTTTAATGACTGCAAAGTATCAGACATACTTTTTTTTAAGGTATGAACGGCATCGATGTATGGATTATTGCTTAACAAACCTTCAAATTGGGATTTGGTCAAATAATGAACCTGAACACCTGGAATTTGCTTTTTTAAACACCTGACCAACGGCGTTGTCAAGACAATATCGCCAATAGAACTCAACCGAACGACCAGTATTTTCATAAAATTAGGCGTTGTTCTGCTTGTTCAACACCAAAATGGCTGCCGAAAGCCGCTTGACGACCTCTGCCTGTCCCAACAATTCGAGGGTCTCAAACAAAGAGGGTCCAGCACCTTCGCCCGTTACGGCAACCCGCAATGCCTGCAAAACACTGCCTTTCGAGACCTCGTTTTGGTCGCAAACAGCTTGCAAAGCATCTTCGCTATCCTGAGCCGAAAAAGATTTTAGACTTTGATATTTTTCGCAAGTCTGAGCCATGATTTGAGGGTTTTTGCCAATCCATTTTTTAGAAATCACGACCGTATCAAAGACCTTTGGTGCTTCAAAAAAATACATCGAACGGTCTATAAAATCATTCAAAACCACACAACGCTCCTTCATCAAGCGACACATTTCGACCACATAGGGCGTGTTGAAGTCATAACCAATTTGTTTGAGTTTGGGCTGAATGATTTTGGCTATCTCTTTTTCGGGCATCTGCCGCAGATAAGTTTGGTTAAACCATTTGAGCTTGTCAAAATCGTATCTTGCACCACTTTTAGAAATCCGTTCTATCGAAAAAAGGTCTATCATCTCTTCTACGGTCATCAATTCTTTGTTTTCGCCTGGATTCCAGCCCAAAAGCACCAAGAAATTGATGTAGGCTTCGGGCAAAAAACCATTTTCTTTGTAGCCTAACGTTTTTTCGTTGGTTTCTGGGTTGTTCCATTCGATGGCATAAAAAGGCATACCGAGTTTATCGCCGTCTCTTTTGGAGAGTTTTCCGTTGCCGTCGGGTTTGAGCAGCAAGGGCAGATGGGCAAAATGAGGCATGGCATCTTCCCAGCCAAAGGCTTTGTAGAGCAACACGTGGAGTGGGAGCGACGGCAGCCATTCCTCGCCTCTGATAACGTGTGTGATTTGCATCAAATAATCGTCCACCACATTGGCAAGGTGATAGGTTGGCATGCCGTCAGATTTGAATAAGACCTTGTCGTCGAGTTCGGTGCTGTTGAATGTAACCCAATTTCTGATGAGGTCAAAAACTTTAACATCTTCATTTCTGGGCATTTTGAAGCGAATGACGTAAGGTTCGTTGTTGTCTAATTTATTTTGAACCTCGTCTTGCGGTAGCGTAAGGCTATTTTTCATGTTAAACCGAGTAACGGTGTTGTAGGCTTTTTTATGAATTTCACGCATGGCATCGAGCTCTTCGGTGGTATCAAAAGCATAGTAGGCGTTGCCCGTTTCAACCAGACGCATCGCAAATTCTCGATACATCGGCTTGCGTTCAGACTGCCTGTATGGTGCATATTTGCCACCGGGTATGTGTACGCCTTCGTCAAAGGCAATGCCGCACCAAGCCAATGAATTGATGATAAACTGTTCGGCACCTTCTACAAAACGGTTTTGGTCAGTGTCTTCTATCCGTAAAATGAAATCGCCGCCGTGCTGTTTGGCAAACAAATAATTGAACAATGCGGTTCGAACGCCGCCTGGGTGCAAAGGTCCTGTGGGGCTTGGGGCAAAACGAACTCTGACTTTTCTACTCATAGACATATTTTTTATTAACAAAGGCACAAAATTACAACAAAATAGAACTCTATTTATCAATATGGACAAAAAAATATTGGATAAAGAAATAATTTAGATATTTGCAAAGTTAAAAACTCATAAATGGAAAAAAAATATGTACAATACGGCTGCGGACATTCGGCACCTTCTCAATGGATAAATTTTGATGTTTCACCAACACTAAGAATTCAAAAAATCCCAGTTCTCAGACAGCTTTTAAAAGACCATCTCCAAACGGTTTTTCCCAATAATGTTTTATATGGCGATATCATCAAAGGCTTACCTGTACCAGATAACTCTTGCGATGGAGTTTTTTGCTCACACACTTTAGAACATTTAGCATTGAATGATTTAAGGCAAGCACTCGCCAATTCATATAAAATACTCAAAAAAGATGGTATTTTCAGGTGTATTTTGCCAGATATGGAGTATGCAGCCCGATACTACATCAAAGACCTCGACAGAGGCAATTCAACAGCTTGCTTAGATTTTGTACACAACACCATACTCGGCGTTCAAGATAGACCCAAAGGCATGAAGGGGTTTATCCGTTCGTTTTTTGGCAATGCACACCACTTGTGGATGTGGGACGTAAAATCGTTATCAGAAGAACTAAAAAACGTAGGCTTTACACAGATAAGACACTGCCAATTCAACGACAGCCAAGACGAGATGTTTACATACGTCGAAGATTTTAGTCGCTATCACAACTCCTTCGGCTTGGAATGTAAAAAATAGACAGATAGTACAAACTAACAATACATCAACTTTTTCCCAATAAAAAACACCTTCACACAGACGATGTAAAGGTGTTTTTTATTGATGGATTATAATTTTTTTTATTCTCTTGGTTAATACTTCACTTTGAGGTCTGTGTTGCCGTTACTTTCGCTGGTGGGCGTGAGTATGAGCAGCTTGCTGTCGTAGGCAAACCCACGACAAGGCAATTTCAATCGGCGAAGTTCGTGCCATCGGTCGTTTTCTACCACGAGTTCCATGCGGCGTTCTTGGCGTATTTTGGCAAGCAGATTGTCTTTTCCCGCAGTGGTGTTGTCGGCAGGTAAGGCATTGACTGCTCTGATGGCGTTGATGTCTGCCCTAACTTCGGCATCTGAGGCACTGCGTTGGGCTTTGCATTCGGCACGTACGAGGTGCATTTCAGCCAATCGGAGTATGGGAATATTGATTGTGGGTTGAAAACCTTCTGGGTCTGCACCTCTAAACTTGCGGCTCATCGGGCGTGTAGCGTTATCGGCTACGAGGGAGTCAAATCTTGCACCGCCTTGGGTTTTTAGGGTTTCATAGATGGAATTGGGTCCCGTCTTGTCGAGTGAAAGCTGCACGAATGCTGGAAACGCATTCCAAAACAAACTTCTTATCGTGCCACTGCCATCGTCGCCTTGCTTATTGACGATTTGCCACACCACGCCACCTTTGGGAACCGTCTGACCCTCGTTATAAAACGGTGCCAATGGTGCATCTGAACCCGAAGCCATCGATAAGCCGCCGTTAGAAATCACGTCGTTGGCATATTGTTCGGCTTTAACAAAATCGTTCATATCAAAATAAATACGTGCTAAAAACGCTTTTGCAGCCAGCTGCGAAGCACGACCTCTGTGTGTGTTACCACCAAATTTTTGGGCATTGACATCGGCAGGTAGCAGCGTGATAGCCAATTCCAAATCCGAGATAGACTGGGCATAAGTCTCTCTAATGGACGACCAAGGGACATAGTTTTGGGTTTCGTCGGTGGATAAAAACCTGTTTCTGATTATAATTCCGGGCAAATCTGGATTGAATGAATAAGGCAGGGAAAAGATGCGGCAAACCTCAAAATGAGCTATTGCACGGATAAATAACGCTTCGCCACGGAGTTGGTCTTTGGTGATTTGTTCGGCTTCAAAATAATTTTCGTCAATGCTTTTTATCACAAGGTTTGAACGCCCGATGGCTCTGTAAGCATTGTCCCAAGTACCAGAGGCAGGATTGAAAAAGAGGTCAAAGTTTCGCAATTCAAAATCTAAGTTACGACCTTGCACGAAGTCAAAATCCAAGTTATCGCCATATAGTTCGCCTACCTTTTGTAGGTTTCCACCATAAAAGTTACCGCCTTGTATCTGGTCATAAGCCGACATGAGTACGGCATAAACGGCATCTTGATTGTTGAGTGAGATTTCAAATGGTTTTTCGTTGATGGGTTTTACGTCCAAAAACTTTTCGCAGCTCGAGAAAGCCATTATTCCAATGAGAGCAAAGAGATATATGATTTTTTTTGTCATTTTTTTGTTTGATTATAGAGTTGATGAATTAAAATCCTAAGTTTAGACCGACAGTCAATGTTTTTTGTTGTGGCGTAGCCAAATAAGGTGCTGCAAAAGAGATGTTGCCTTGGCTGTTTCTTTGCTCCGATGTTCCGCCGTCTGAATAGCGTGTTACTTCTGGGTCCCAACCTTTAAACCTTGTGAGGGTCAAATAATTTTGAGCCATGACATAAAACTTGATATTTTGTATTTTGAGTTTTTCGCAGGCTTTTGCAGGCAGGTTGTAGCCAAAGTTGAGGTTACGCAAGCGAATAAACGAGCCATCGTAGAGAAAACGGGTTGTGTTGTTGTCGTCTTCTGCAATGCTGTATCGACTTGGGTTGAGGGTCAATTTTTGTACGCCGTTGTCGTCGCCGGGCTGTTGCCATCTGTCCAAGAGTTCGCCACGCTGGTTCCATTTATACAAACGCTGTCCCCATTGATATTTGCCGCCGTCGTCGTAGATGGTGTTGCCGTAGCTAAACGTAAATTGAAACGAGAGGTCAAAGCCTTTGTAGGATAGGTTGTTATTGATGCCACCAATGAGCGTCGGGTTTGGATTGCCAAACGGTTTTCTGTTGGCACGCAGTTCGGCTGCATTGGCTCTGCCATCGAGCTGGACAACCGTTTTTACGCCATCTCTCATAACATAGACTTGGTCGTAGCCTGTTTCTTTGTTCAAGCCTGCATATTCCAATAAATAAGATATGCCAATGGGTTGTCCTTCTATCACACGGGTGTCGCCGGGTCCTGCATCAAAACCATCTGGTGGAATACCTGCTGCATCTAATACTTTGTTTCGGTTCATAGCGATGTTAAAATCTGTTGACCAACGAAATTCACCTACAAAATTTTGGGTGCTTGTAGTCAATTCTATACCCCAATTTTCAATTAAAACAGGTGCGTTGACAAAGACTTTATCGATGCCTTCGCCAGAGATTTGAACGGGTCTTCTGAGGAGTATACCACCATTTTTGCCACCCGAAATGCCATAATAGCCATCGATGCCGCCCGAAATTCTGTTGTCGAAGAAGCCAAAATCCAAACCTACACTGCCTTGGCGTTGGAGTTCCCAGCTCAAAAATTTGTTTTCTATCCGTGAGGCGTAAGTGCCGTTGTTGCCCAGATAGTTGCCCGATTGAGAGATGCTTCCAAACCAAGCCACGTCGGTGCCGTATTGTGAGTTGCCGGTGTGTCCATAACCCAAACGAAGTTTCAAGTAGGATAGCTTTTCAAATTGCTTGAATAATTTTTCTTCTGATAAAGCATAACCAAAAGACACCGACGGAAAATTTCCAAACCGATTTTGTGGACCAAACCTCGACGAACCGTCTCGGCGAATTTGTGCCTGGACAATAAATTTGCCTTGATATTGATAGTTTACCCGAGCAAAGAAAGATGAGTAGCGGTAATACGAACGGTCGTTGAAGCCGCCAATAGGCAAAGCACTTCTATCGACGTTTGGTGGCGCCCAGGTAGCCCAAGTCATTTGCGAGGTTGCTATTCTATAATAGGGATCGTTGAAGCCAACGGCATCGCTAAACGGATAGAAACCAACATCACGTTGGTTGTAGCCCTCTTGGGCAGTACCCAATAGTATCCCAAATTTTGTGTTGTCTTTATACTCTTTGGTGTAGTTTAAAGTATTGTTTAACACCAATTTTAAGAAATTGACATTGCGTTCTTTGAATGCAGAAAACGGACGGCGTTGGTAGTAGCGATTGACGCCCGAAAAATAAAGTTCCTCTTGCTGGTTGGCAAAATCCATACCCAAATCCACATGATAAGTCAAACCTTTGATGGGCGTAAAATCCATATAAACATTGGATAAGCTCCTAAAATTATTTGTAACATATTGATTTTCTAACTGTGCCGTTGGGTTAAAATAGGTTGCTGGATTGGCTAACTGCGTACCAAAAAATGTATTGTCGGCATTTCGTACTGGAAACAAAGGCAAAGAAGTCGATTGAGCCGAGCCAAAACCACCATTGTATGAAGTTGCTACTTGTCTGTTTCTGGTAAAATAAATGCCCGTTTGTGTGCCTACTTTCACTTTGTCTGTGGCTTGGTTGTCAATGTTTGTGCGGAAAGAAAAACGGTCAAACTCATTGCCACGCAGCATGGTGGTTGTTTTGTTGATGCCACCGCCAACATAAAATTTGGTCTTGTCGTTGCCGCCCGTTGCCGATATATTAACATCGTTGGTTTTTCCTACTTGAAACACTTCGTCAAACCAATTGGTGTTGGTTGGTATAGCCATAAAATTGGCTTTGCGCTCGGCTTCGTTGTTGCCTTGAAGGGCAAAAAAATTGCCATCGCCGATAGCCGTCGGAAAAGCACTTACGCTTTGATTTCGGGCTTTGGCTGTGGTGCTGTCGTTGCGGTAAGCCTCCATAAAAAGATTTTTGTATTGGTTGCCATCTAAGAAAGCGAGTTTGTTGGTTGGGTTTGACCAGCCGGTGGCGTAGTTGAATGAAAAAGCCGTTTTTCCGCCTTTTCCACGTTTGGTCGTTACCAAAATAACGCCGTTGTTTCCCCTTGCACCATAGATAGCCGTTGCAGCAGCATCTTTCAAAATGTCGATACTCTCGATGTCGTTGGGGTTGATAGAAGCCAATGGGTTGAGCGGTACGGCTGATGTGGCACCATATTCTTTGCCGCCCAGGTCGTTATTTTCGACAGGGATACCGTCTATGACATAAAGCGGTTCGCCGCCTGCCGAAAGCGATTTTGTGCCACGCACACGGATACGCACCGCAGAGCCAGCAGCGCCGTTTGATTGTGTTACCTGAACGCCCGCCGCACGCCCTTGCATGGCTGCATCGAAACTCGAAACGGGAATGTTGTTGAGGTCTTTGGCTTTGACAGACGACACCGAGCCAGTTACTTCACGCTTGCTTTGTGTGCCGTAGCCCGTAACGACCACTTGGTCTAAGGTCTTGGTGTCGGTGATGAGTTGAAAGTTGAAGGCTACTTTTTCGCCTTCGCTTACTACGATTTGTCTTTTTTCTTTGCGGTAGCCGATATACGAGATTTCGGCGGTGTAGGTTCCAGCAGGCACGTTGGTGATGCGGTAGTTGCCGTCCAAATCTGTGGAGGCACCCAGCGTTGTTCCTGATAAAAGAATTGATGCCCCGATGGCACCGTTTTTGTTTTCGTCTGTTATTTTACCCGAAACGCTGCCTTTTTGTTGAGAGAAGGCGGGCAGGGCAAAACAGCAAGCGAGTAGAAACATTGTGATAACGTTTCTAAATAAGTGAATCTGATTCATACGCTTTTTAGTTGATTTTAGTTAAAATAATTTGTAAGTTTACTGGTTTTTGATTTTGTTGTATTTAGTTTAGATATGGGTAGGCATTTTGAAGCGGTGGTAAAAATGGTGTTTTCACCACAGAGTAAGAAATATTTTTTGCTGATGGATAATTTTCTTGCCAAGCAAAATTGTTTTTGAGTCGTTTGGTTTGTGCTACAAAAATATAAAAAATATGTTTTAAGATAAAATATATCGATAATAAATAAAAATGTAGAACTTTGCAGACGTTTAAAACATAAAACCAATACAAGAATGAGGAAATTTAAAACAATTAGTGTGTTTCTGCTTGGTATTTCAATATTTTTTGGAAACATTGGCATTGGCTTTGCTCAAAAAAAAACCGCCCCAATTGCCATTACCAAAATAGAACCGATGCACTGGTGGGTGGGCATGAACAATCCAACAGTAGAAATTTTGGTCTATGGAAAAGGCATTGGCGAAGCCCAAATAAGCCTCAACTATGCCAATGTAATGCTCGAAAAAGTTGAAAAAGTTGAAAATCCCAATTATGTCTTTCTAACGCTCAACATCTCGCCTTGGGCATTGGCAGGCAATCTACCCATTGTGTTCAAAAAAGGAAAACAGACGCTATCGGTCAGTTATGCTCTGAAAAACAAAACGTCTGTGGGCAAAAAAGGCATTGATAATTCGGATTTGATGTACCTCATTTTTCCCGATAGATTTGCCAATGGTGACCCAACCAACGACGTGGTAAAAGCGATGAACGACACCCGCATTTCGAGGCAAAAAGACAGCCTACTCATCAGGCATGGCGGCGATTTGCAGGGCGTGATAGACCACATAGACTACCTCAAAAACATGGGCGTTAGCTCGCTTTGGCTCAATCCCGTTCAGGAATGTAACCAGCCATTTGAGAGCTATCACGGCTACGCACCAACCGACCACTACACCATAGACCCTCGCTTTGGAACCCTCGAAACCTACAAAACGTTGGTCGATAAACTGCACCAAAACGACATGAAAATGGTCATGGACGTGATTTATAACCATTGGGGAAACGAACATTATCTGTTTAAAGACTTGCCCGAAAGGAATTGGATACATCAATTTGACCAATTTACAAGGACAAACTACCGTTCCTCAACGCTTTTAGACCCTTACGCATCTCAATTTGACAAAACGCTCATGACCGATGCTTGGTTTGACAAACACATGCCAGACATTAACCAAAAAAATAAACATTGTGCCGCCTATTTTATTCAAAACGCCATCTGGTGGATAGAAGAAACGGGCATCGATGCGTTTAGAATTGATACGTATCCTTATCCCGATTTGACGTTTATGAACAATTTGATTGTTGCCATAAAAAATGAATATCCGACCTTTACTATCTTTGGCGAAACATGGGTTACGGGCGTTCCAACGCAAGCCTATTTTACAAAAAATAACAACATCAAGCAAGCATTTCAGTCCGAACTCGAAAGCGTTACCGATTTTAACCTATATTATGCCGTTCGTGATGCCGTAAGCAAAGATTTTGGCTGGGAAGATGGCGTGGGAAAACTTTATTTGACGCTCACACAAGATTTTTTGTACCAAAATGCGAACCAAAATGTTACTTTTTTAGACAATCACGACCTCGACAGAATACTGGCAGCCTGCGGCAAAGACCTCGAAAAAATGCGTACGGCACTGGTCTATCTCATGACTTTGAGGGGCATTCCGTGTTTGTATTATGGCACCGAAATACTGATGGACGACTATGCAGGACCTGGATTTATGTACGTCAGAAGAGAATTTGAAGGCGGTTGGGTAGGGGACAAAAACAATAAATTCATGCCTGAAGGACGCACCCAAAACGAAAATAATATGCACGACTTTATCCAAAAATTAGCCAAATATAGACGCCAAAATACCACTCTACAAACCGGAAAACTCATGCAGTTTGTGCCGCAAGATGGCATTTATGTCTATTTTAGATACGACGATAAAAAAACAATCATGGTCGTGGCAAACAACAATAAAACCGACAAAACCATTGATAATAAGCCTTATACCGAACGAATGAAAGGATTTACGAAAGCAAAAAATATTATTTCTGATGAAAAAATAGATAATATTGCCAATTTCAAAATCAAAGCCAACCAAGCATTGGTGTTTGAACTTCAATAAAATTGTAATCAATGAAAATGAAAATATTGTGGGCAAAATTATAACCCATAGTATTTTTTTTGTCAATAAATTAATTGTCTTATAATATACATTATGTTAAATTAATAAATGTAAAATATATCTAACCAAACTCTTCCATCTATCTATGCGACGATTATTACCAATATACCAAACCAAATGAGTTCATCATTAGCAATCAGGACAACACAAGCAACCAAATTATTTAAACGCTTAATTGAATCTAAAACATCATCTACCAAATATTTTTTAGACTAATATTTTTTCATTTTGTTTGTGATTAGCACACAAAAAAAGCCTCAATCTTTTGAGGGATTGAGGCTTTGATTTAACAAACTGGCGTTGGGTTACTCTTGCGGATTTTACTCTACTACCATCACTGCTGTTGGGCTTAACTGCTCTGTTCGGAATGGGAAGAGG